>NZ_JBSFLV010000073.1:0-47380 GCF_053599215.1 Streptomyces sp. NPDC001002
CTGCTACACCTTCGACTGGGGTGACCCCGACCAGCTGAAGGCGTACATGGACCTTCACCAGACGATGGACCAGCAGGGCAACGACTTCTGGTGGCCTGACTGGTGCTGCGACAACTCCCAGTCCTCGCTGCCCGGTGTCACACCCGACGCGTGGATCAACCAGCAGTACGCCTGGGACGCCGACAAGAACATCGGCCGCGGATTCGTTGTCTCCCGCGCTTATGGATCGCTCCAGGCGGGCGGCTACAGCGGCCAGCAGGGGCTGCCCACCGGACCGTGGGCCGACAAGCGCACCACCGTCCACTTCACCGGCGACACCGCCTCCACCTGGGGCACCCTCAAGGCCGAGGTCGGCTACACGCCCGGCGAAGCGGCCGCCACCGGCATGTCGGCGATCAGCCACGACATCGGCGGCCACAACGACACCACCAACCTGACCGGTTCGGAGACCTACACCTCCGACGGCACGACCCACACCACGCACAAGCTCCCCGACGACATGTACGCCCGTTGGGTCCAGCTCGGCACCTTCCAGCCCATCGACCGGCTGCACAGCAACCACAGCGACCGGCTGCCCTGGCAGTACGGCACCGCGGCCCGTGCCTCCGCGGACAAGTTCCTCAACCTGCGCGAGAACCTGGTTCCTTACACCTACACACTGGCGCAGCAGGCCGCCACGACCGGCGTCCCCGTCACGCGCCCGATGTACCTGGAGTATCCCGACGAGCCCCAGGCGTACGCCACTTCGGGCAGCGAGTACTTCTACGGACCGGACATGCTCGTCGCCCCTGTCACCACGCCGGGCACCACGGCCACAACCTCGGTGTGGTTCCCGCCCGGCAGCCAGTGGACCGACTACTTCACCGGTAGGACCTACACCGGCGGCACCACCCAGAACGTCACCACCGGTCTCGACACCATGCCGGTGTTCGTGCGGGCCGGCGCGGTCGTCCCGACCCGCACGACCAACATCACCGCCAACGACAAGGCCCCGCTCACCAAGGTCACACTCACCGTCGCCGAGGGTGCCTCCGGCTCCTCCACCCTCTACGAGGACGACGGCACCACCGCCGGGCGCGGCCACAGCGCCGTCACCAAGATCCGGTACCGGGAGAACGGCTCCCAGCACACGCTGACGATCGCCCCCGCGACCGGGTCATTCCACGGCCAGGTCAGAACCCGGCAGTGGACCGTCACCCTCCTCGGCGTCACCGCCCCGAGCACCGTCCGAGTGGGGAGAACCCAACTGCCCCCGCACGCCTACCACTTCGACAGCACGACCCACACCTTGACCCTCACACTCCCGACCCGCAGCGTGCGCACCCCGGTCACTGTGACGTACGGCTGACCACTGCCCAACGGGACCGGATCCTTTAGATCCCCGCCACGAGTTCGGGGTGTTCGTGAGCGCAGGCGTCGTCGATGCCGTAGGTGTCCCAAACGGGGAACGGGTCGACAGGAGGGAGGCTCTCGCCGGCGGTCAGGAGGCAGTTGGTCAGCGCGGCATGCAGCGCGTCCGGCTGCAGGTGCGTGCCGATGAAGACCAGTTCCTGGCCGTCGGGGCTGTCGGGGTTGCTCACGGCGGAGGGCTCGAAGCGGGCGACGGAGCCGGCCTGTGACCACAGGCCGGTCACCCGTGGGCGGCTGGCCAGGGTGAAGAAGCCCTTGGAGCGAAGGATCTGCCCGTAGGTGCCGCTGTCGAGTTCCTCGGTCACGAACGTCCACAACCGGCCCGGGTGGAAGGGCAGTTGGGAGCGGAAGACGGTCGAGGAGATCCCGTACTCCTCCGTCTCGGGGACGTGGTCCCCGTTGAGTTCCCGTACCCAGCCGGGGGCCTGCTGTGCGCGTTCCAGGTCGAAGAGCTTGGTGCCCAGTACGTCGCCGATCTGTACGCGGCCGTGCACGGCCGGGACGACGCGCGCGGCCGGGTTGAGGCGGGTGAGGGTCGCCCGCAGCCGGTCGGCCGACTCCTCGTCGACGAGGTCGAGTTTGTTGAGGACGACGACGTCGGCGAACTCGATCTGGTCCATGAGCAGGTCGCTGACGGTGCGCTCGTCGTCCTCGTACTGGTCCAGGCCGCGTTCGACGAGTTCGTCGCCACCGACCAGTTCGGGCAGGAAGTTGGCGGCGTCGACGAGCGTGACCATGGTGTCCAGGCGGGCGATCTCCCCGAGAGTGGCGCCGTCGTCGCGGGCGAAGGCGAAGGTTGCGGCCACCGGCATGGGTTCGGAGATGCCCGAGGACTCGATGAGCAGATAGTCGAAGCGCCCCTCGCGGGCCAGCCGGTCGATCTCCTCCAGCAGGTCGTCGCGCAGGGTGCAGCAGATGCAGCCGTTGGTCATCTCGACCAGGCGTTCCTCGGTGCGGGACAGAGCCGCCTCGCCGCCGCGCACCAGGGCCGCGTCGATGTTGACCTCGCTCATGTCGTTCACGATGACCGCGACGCGCAACCCCTCGCGGTTGCCGAGGACATGATTGAGGAGGGTGGTCTTGCCCGCGCCGAGGAATCCGGACAGAACGGTGACGGGCAGTCGGTCGCGGGAGCCGTAGGTCATGAACGGTCAGCCCTCGGGTCGCAGCAGCCCGCGCTCGTACGCCTTCGCCAGCCGCTGGGGCAGGAGGTACGCGACACCGTCGATGGTGATCGGTACGAGCGCCGGCGTGGTCGCCTTCCACTGGGCGCGACGGTGGCGGGTGTTGCTGCGGGACATCTTCCGCTTGGGAACGGCCATGGGAATCCTCCTGCTCGGTGGGTCGCGAGTGACGCTACATGAAAATGGATCCCATTACTAACTGGATCGACACCGCGGGCAGAGCCCGGTGAGTTCGACGGTGTGCTCGACGTCCGCGAAGCCGGAGACGTCGGCCACGCGCTCGGCCCAGGTCTCGACCGCCGCGGAGTCGACCAGGACGCTCAACCCACAGACACGGCACAGCAGATAGTGCTGGTGCCCGGGGAACGGGCGGTGCCGGAAGAGGCGTTCACCACCCCGGTCGCGTACGACATCGGCGCGGCCCGCGTCGACGAGGGCCGCCAGGGTGCGGTAGACGGTGTTCAGGCCGACGCGCGCGCCGTGATCCCTGAGTACGTCGTGCAGGGCGCGGGCGCTGACGAAGTCGCCGTGGTCGATCAACGCCCTTACGACGCTGGTGCGTTGGGCGGTGCGTCGGCCGATGAGGTCCAGGTCGTCGGCCGGTGCGCTCATCACGCCTCCGCGAGACCGGCGCGGACGTGTGGCCGGCGTACGGCGATGAGCGCGACCGCGTAGACGGCTGTGGCGACGGCCATGATGGCGAAACTGGGCGGCAGTTGGGGGGCGTAGTAGCTCAGGGCCAGGCCCGCCCACATCTCCGCCACCGCGAGTCCCGCGGACAACGCCAGGGCGTGGTAGGGCCGGTCGGTGAACCGTTGTGCCGCGCCCGCGGGGGCGGCGAGCAGGCCGAGCAGCAGCAGCGAGCCGACCGCTTGGGTGACCTCGGCTGCGCAGGCGCCGACCAGGGCAAGGAACGCGAGGCTCACCAGACGTACCGGCACTCGGCGGGCCGCCGCCACCGCCTCGTCCACGGAGGCGAAGAGAAGAGGGCGGGCGACCGCGAGCACGCCCAGGCAGATGACGCCCGCCACGACCGCCGCCACCTGCGCCTGACCGCTGGAGAGGCCGAAGATCGAGCCGAAGAGGACGGTCACCCCGGCGGTGCCGTTCCCGGTGTTGCGGGACGTGGTGTAGAGGGTCAGGAAGAAGACGCCCAGGCCCAGGATCCAGGAGAAAAGGCTGCCGATGGCGACGTCGTCGGCGCGACCGCGGCGGCCCAGCGCGCCGAGCACCACGGCGAACAGCACGGTGGCCGCGAACAGCCCCAGCCGCAGGTCGTAGCCGAGCGCGAGGGCCGCGAGCGCCCCGGTGAACGCCACATGGCTGAGCGCGTCGCCGGTGAACACCTGGGCGCGCAGCACCAGGAAGTACCCCACGAGACCGGCCGCCAGGGCGATCGCGGTGCCGGCCAGCAGCGCGTGCACGAAGTAGGGGTGGCTGAAGGCGCTCATGCGACAGCCCCTGTTCGCACCAGGCGGTACCGGCCGACGGCTGTGGAGAGCGTGCGCGCCGCGCGGGCCAGGACGTAGACGGCGAACGCGAAGGTGGTCACGTAGAACCCGATCGGGTAAGGCGAGTAGTAGGCGGCGATCAGCCCGGTCCACGTCACCGCGATCGCGATGAGGACCGACAGCGCCAGGCTCGTGGCCGGCCGGGCCGTAAGCTGCTGGGCGGCCGCGGCCGGCATCACCAGCAGGGCGAAGACCAGCAGGGTGCCGGTGATCTGACTGGCCTCCGCGGTCGCCGCCCCGAGCAGGACGAGGAAGACCACGGACAGGGCTCGCACGGGCACCCCGCGTCCGGTGGCGACGTCGTCGTCGACGGAGGCGAAGAGCAGGGGTCTGCCGATGACCGCCAGCACGCCGAGCGCGAGTGCCGCCACGATCGTCAGCACGATCACCTGGTCGGTGGTGATGCCCAAGAAGCTGCCGAACAGCAGGGAGTTGACCCCGCCGAGGAACCCTTTGTAGAGCGCGACGAACAGAAAGCCACAAGCCAACAGGAACGCCTGGACCGTGCCGGTCAGCGCCGACTCCTGACCGCTGCCGCCCCGTCCGGAGCGTGGGATCGCGGCGATCACCAGGGCGCCGCCGACACAGAAGGCGAAGTAGCCGAAGCCCGCGCCGATGCCCAGCAGTGTCGCGCAGGCCGCGCCGGGAAAGCTGACCACGGCCAGGGTGTGTCCGGCGAAGCTCTGCCGCCGCAGCACCATGAACCAGCCCATCATGGCGGCCAGTACGGCCACGACGGTACCGGCCCGAAAGGCGTTGACCATGAACGGGAACGCCCAGATCTGCTGAAGGTCGGTCACCGGGTTCCACGACCAACCGGCGGTCGTATCCGCCCAGTTCACGGCCTGTCTCCCGCCGCGTGCCGGTCGCTGTGGAGGGCGGGTGCCTCGGGCTGACCGACGACGACAAGGCGCCCGTCGCTGGTCCGCAGGACCTCCACCGGTACGCCGTACAGCCGCGTGAGCGTCTCGGTGGTGATCACCTCCTGCGGGCGGCCCGCGACCGCACCTCCCTCGGCGATGTACACCACCCGGTCCAGCCACGCGAGGATGGGGTTCACGTCGTGCGCGACCATGACGACGCTGACGCCGGCCTCCCGGCAGATCCGCCCGATGAGCCCGGCCACCGCGCCCTGGTGCGACAGGTCGAGACTGTCCAACGGCTCGTCCAGGAGCAGCAGTTCGGGATCGCGTACGAGTGCCTGGGCGATCAGCAGGCGTTGTTGCTCGCCGCCCGAGCACTCACCGATCGGCCGGTGGGCGTACGCGCTCGCCCCGACCAGCTCGACGACCTCGGCGACACGGTCCCGGGCGGCCCGTCGCCGGGCACTGAACCGAGTGGGCACCGGAAGCGGTACGCCCCAGCGGTCGCCGTCCAGGCCGAGCCGCACGATGTCGGTGCCGCGGATGCGCAGGCTCGCGTCGAAGCTGCGGCGCTGGGGCAGGTATCCGATGCGGTGGCCCGCCCTGCCGGGTGCCTCGCCCAGCACTCGGACCTCGCCGGCGGCGGGAGGCAGGATGCCCAGCAGCATCTTGACCAGCGTCGACTTGCCGACGCCGTTCGGGCCGAGGATGGCCACGAACTCACCGGCGCCGACGTCCAGTTCGACACCCGACCACAGGGTGCGGCCGCCGACACGCACACCGGCGCCACGCAACGACACGACGGGGGAGCGCGGTTGCTGTCGTGCGGCCGGTTGCGCGGGGACGCGGTGCCGGGCCGCGTCGCCCCGCCGGGTGGCCGGATTCACCGTGCTCACCTGCCCGTCGCCTGCCCCAGGGCCTTCTCGATGCCCTGCAACTGCCGTACCTGCCACGCCTGGAAGGACGCCCCGGCCGGGGTGAGGGTCTCGGTCACGGTGGCGACCGGGATGCCCTCGGCCTTGGCGGCCTTGACCTGGGCCTGGACGTCTGGCGTGGCGTTCTGGCTGTTGTAGACGTAGACCTTGATCAGCTTCTGGCTGATCTGTTGGTCGATCGTCTGCTTGTCCTTGGCCGTCGGGTCGGTGCCCTCGCTGATGGCGTCCAGGAAGGACTCGGGGGTGAGCATCTTCAGGCCGAGGCCTTCGGCGAGCGGGGTCACGATGGACTCCGAGGCGCCGATGGGGGTGTTGGCGTACTTGGCCTTGATGTCGGCGATCAACTTGTTGTAGGGCGCCAGGGTTTGGGTCTCGAAGGTCGTCTTCCGGGCGTCGAAGTAGGCCGCGTCTGCCGGGTCCAGCTTCTTGTAGTCGGCGGTGATCTTCTCGATGACCTGGTGGACGTTGTCCGGCGAGTACCAGCGGTGCGGGTTGCCGCCCGGCTTGATGCCCACCAGGTCGCCGACCTTCAGATCGGTGCGGCCGCTCTCGGGGTTGGCGGACAGCAGCTTGTCCGCCCAGGCGTCGTAGCCGATGCCGTTGACGATCGTGTACTCGGCGCCCGCCACCAACCGGCCGTCGGCGGCGGTCGGTTCGTAGTCGTGCGGGTCGGCGTTGGGGTTGTCGATGATGCTCTTGACCTGAGCGTGAGCGCCGCCGAGCTGGGAGGCGATGCTGCCCCAGAAGTTCTCCGCCGCTACGACCTTGATGGTCTTGCCTGTCGTCGTCGCCCCGGCGTTGGCGGTGTCGTCGGAAGAGGCCGTGGAGCAGCCGCTGGTGGCGGCCAGCGCCGCGACGGCGACCAGGCCGCCGGCGAACAGTCGGGCGGGGCGGGATTTCGGGATGCCGGCAGTACGCACGACGCGGTCTCCTTGACGATCTGATGGGCCTCACACGCAGGGCAGGGCCCGGTGGAGCGGAACACTCACGACCGTAAATGGAAACGATTGTCACTAGTAGGGGGTCGGTTGATTCAAATGAAAATCATTACGCCTACTTGACCTGACTTGGTTCTCGACCATCGATTCAGGATTTCCTGAATTCAGGAAGTTGTGTACTGTCGGGTCGTGCTGACTGTTGCCTCTGACATCGACGTGCTGGCCAGGTTCGGGCGCGCGCTCGCCGACCCGATCCGCTGCCGGATCCTGCTCGCCCTGCGCACGGCCCCGGCCTATCCCGCCGATCTCGCCGACGCCCTCGGCGTCTCCCGCACCCGGCTCTCCAACCACCTCGCCTGCCTGCGCGACTGCGGCCTGGTCAGCACCGTGCCCGACGGCCGCCGTACCCGCTACGAGTTGGCCGACGAACGCCTCGGGCACGCGCTGGACGACCTGCGCGCCGCCGTGGTCGCCGTCGAGACCGACCGCACGTGCGTCGATGCCGACGAGAAGGGGTGCTGCTGATGACGGCGATATCCCTCGGGCCGTCCCCGGCCCGCCGCGACCTGCTGGCCCGCCGGATACGGCAGCTGGTCGCCGCGACGATCACCTACAACGTCGTGGAGGCGGCCGTCGCCCTGACCGCCGGCACGCTCGCCTCGTCCACGGCCCTCATCGGCTTCGGGCTGGACTCCGTCATCGAGGTCTCCTCGGCCGCCGCGGTCGCCTGGCAGTTCTCGGCGAGTGAGCACGCTGTGCGCGACGCCCGCGAGAAGACCACCCTCCGCATCATCGCCCTCTCGCTCTTCGCGCTCGCCGTCTACGTCACCGCTGATGCCGTACGCGCCCTGACCGGCTCCGGTGAGGCCCAACACTCCGTCCCCGGCATCGTGTTGGCGGCACTCTCCCTGGCCGTAATGCCGTTCCTGTCCGCCGCCCAGCGCCGCGCGGGCCGCGAACTCGGCTCCGCCAGCGCGGTCGCCGACTCCAAGCAGACCCTGTTGTGCACGTACCTCTCTGCTGTGCTGCTGACCGGTCTCATCCTCAACGCCACCCTTGGCTGGTCCTGGGCCGACCCCGTCTCCGCTCTCGTCATCGCCGGCGTCGCCGTCAAGGAGGGCCGTGATGCCTGGCAGGGCAAGGGCTGTTGTGCGCCCTCGGGGGCTATGACGATCCCGGCTGCCGAGGCCGAGTTGAGCGATACGTGTGGCTGCCATCCCGGGTGTGACTGCTGCAACTGACCTTTAACCGATGTGAGGTTGGGGCCAGGGACAACTACACAGTGTTCTCGGCAGAGTTGGTCCAAGCGGACTCGCGCAGCAGGCGCAGGCCGTTGAGGCCGACGATGACGGTGGAGCCCTCGTGCCCAGCTACGCCGAGGGGCAGCGGAAGGGTGCCGATCAGGTCCCAGGCGACGAGCGTCGCGATGAACACGCCGGCGATTGCCAGGTTCTGGAGGACCAGACGGCCGGCGGCGCGCGACAGCCTCACGACGCTGAGAATCGCGGCGAGCTCGTCACGGACCACGACGGCATCGGCCGTCTCCAGGGCGAGGTCGGAACCGGCCCGGCCCATGGCAATGCCGGTGTGGGCGGCGGCCAGCGCGGGTGCGTCGTTGACGCCGTCGCCGACGACCAGCACTTTGCGGCCCTGCTCCTCCCACTCCCGTACGGCCGCCACCTTGTCCTGCGGCAACAGGCCTGCGCGTACCTCGGTGATGCCTACCTCGGCGGCCAGGTGGCGCGCGGCGCGCTCGTTGTCGCCGGTCAGCAGGACGGGGGTCCGGCCGGTCAGGCGGGTGAGCGCGGCGACGGTGGCGGCGGCGTCCGGCCGTAGTCGGTCGGCGATGCCCAACACCCCTATCGGCACAGCGTCGCGCAGTACGACGACCGCCGTGCGCCCGGCCTCCTCCAGCTCCCGCACGACCGTCTCGTAGGGCTGATCGGAGGTGGAGGCGGCGTCAGAGTCGGCGTCGGCCATCGGCAGACGGGCCGGCGAGCCGACCTGGACCGCGCGGCCGTCGACCGTGGCGGTGACGCCCAGGCCGGGAACGGACGCGAAGTCGTCGGCGGCGGCCAGGGCCAGGCCGCGTTCGCGCGCGGCCGATACGACCGCGTGGGCCAGGGGATGTTCGCTGGGGTGCTCGGCCGAAGCGGCGAGGCGGAGGAGCGCATCCTCGTCCAGAGCGCCGCCGCGCAAGGGGCGGACATCGGTGACCTGGGGGATGCCCTCGGTCAGGGTGCCGGTCTTGTCCAGGGCGACGGCGTCGATCTGCCCGAGGCGTTCCATCACGACGGCGGACTTGGCGAGCACACCGTGCCGTCCCGCGTTCGCGATCGCGGACAGCAGCGGCGGCATGGTGGAGAGCACCACCGCGCACGGCGAGGCCACGATCATGAACGTCATCGCCCGCAGCAGGGCCGACTTCGGTTCCCCGCCGAATGCGAGCGGGACGGCGAACACGGCGACGGTCGCGAGGACCATGCCCACCGAATAGCGCTGCTCGATCTTCTCGACGAACAACTGGGTGGGTGCCTTGGTCCGCGAGGCCTCCTCGACCATCCTCACGATCCGGGCGATCACCGAGTCCGCCGGGTCGCGCTCCACGCGTACGCGCAGGGCGCCGGTGCCGTTGACGGTCCCGGCGAACACGTCGTCCCCGGCCCGCTTGGCCACCGGCAGCGGCTCGCCGGTGATGGTGGCCTGGTCGACGTCACTGGCGCCGTCGAGAACCTGGCCGTCGGCGCCGACGCGCTCGCCCGGCCGGACCAGGACGATGTCCCCGACGGCCAGCCGCTCGGCCTCGACGCTCTCCTCGCTGCCGTCGGAGCGGAGCCGGGTCGCCGTGGTGGGCGCGAGATCGAGCAGGCCGCGCACGGAGTCGGCGGTCCGCGCGGTGGCGATGGCCTCCAGGGCACCGGAGGTGGCGAAGATGACGATCAGCAGTGCGCCGTCGAGGACTTGACCGATCGCGGCGGCGCCGAGCGCTGCGACGACCATGAGCAGGTCCACGTCCAACGTCTTGTCCTTGAGGGCCTTCAGTCCCTCCCAGCCCGGTTCCCAGCCGCCGGTGACGTAGGCGGCGCCGAACAGCGGACCCCACGACCAGGCAGAGGCGCCCGACAGGTGCAGCGGCAGGGCGAGCAGGAACAGCAGCAGTGCCGCGAGTGCCAACCGGGCTTCCGGCAGCAACAGAATCCGGGTGCGTCGCCGAGAAGGGGTGGTCGGTCGCGGACCTGTGACGACCGGCGCAGGCCGCCGATCCAGGACGGAAGGCATGACAAAACAACCCTTCACGGG
This sequence comes from Streptomyces sp. NPDC001002, assembly GCF_053599215.1. Taxonomy (NCBI): domain Bacteria; kingdom Bacillati; phylum Actinomycetota; class Actinomycetes; order Kitasatosporales; family Streptomycetaceae; genus Streptomyces; species Streptomyces sp. NPDC001002. The sequence goes on from NZ_JBSFLV010000073.1 coordinate 10,142, forward strand.
CGGACGGGGTGACTGCTCCTCACCATACAGGAACATATGAACAGGTCTTCAAGTGTCACGAGTACGATGGCCGCATGGGCCACGGAACCGACGCCACCACCAGTGCCACGACGCGTGAGCGGCTAGACGCGGTCGGCACCGCCGACGTCGCCGCCACACTCCAGGCCCTCGCGACCCCCTCGCGACTGCACATCCTGGCCAGGCTCCAGGAGGGCCCCTGCTCGGTCGGGGACCTCGCCGACGCCGTCGGCATGGAAGCCTCGGCCTGCTCCCACCAACTGCGCCTGCTGCGCAACCTCGGCCTGGTCACCGGCGAGCGGCACGGGCGCTCGATCATCTACGCCCTCTACGACAACCACGTGGCCGAACTCCTCGACCAGGCCCTCTATCACGTCGAGCACCTGCGCCTGGGCGTCCGCGACGCAGCGACGGAACTGGCCGAGCCGGTCGCCGCGGACTGAGGCCGGCCTGCGAGCTCTCCCCGCACGTCAGTGGCGTCGGCCCGACCGTCGCCACCGCTGTCACGTCGTCAACCCACCGCTCGCTCCCGGCTGGTTGATCCAGGTCCGGCCTTGAGGGACGGGTCGTGGTCTCGGACGTAGACGGTAACTCGCGCTCCGTCGACCCGAGTTGTTCCGTACTCACGGAAGTGGCGCCGAAGGGTGCTTGTCTTCGCTTCGTCCTGCGGGGTGGTCGGCGAGTGCGCGCCCGCCGGGTCACGGACCGCGACGATACGGTCGAACTCCAGCATGCGCGCCGAAATCTCCCGGGCGGGAACCTCGACGCCGGCGAGGGTGTTGGACGAAGCGGGATCCTGTGCCAGGGCCAGATCCGTCAGGAGACGGGTGTCCTCGGGTGTTGCCGCGGTCCAGGCCCGGAACCGGTCGGAGAGATAGAGCAGCCCGTCGCCGGGACGCCCGTCCTTGTGTATGGCGGAACCGATGGCGGTGACGTTGTTGGTCCGGCTCTGGGGTGTCCTCAGGGACAGGCTCGGCTGGACGAGCGCTGCCAGTACGGCGACCCCCGCGATCCACGCGATACGGGAAGACCGCTGTCGCCGGAGGAAGTAGTCCGTCCAAGCGCCCATCAGCAAGGCGATTCCGATGCTGCTGTAGAGCACGTACCGGTCGACGAAAAGGGGCTTGACCAGTGAGGCGAGGAGCAGGAGAAGGCCCGGAAGCACAGCGATCGGCACAGCCAGCGCGGATAGCCGCACGGGTCCTCTCACCGCCACGGGTGCCAGGGCGCACGCCACGCCCACGACCGTCACGGCCAGGACACCGGGAAGCCGAACCGGTCCTTCGATCCACGACACCTGCCCCGTCTGCCCCGCACTACGGATCGCCAGCGGCAGCAGCCCGGCGACCACGCCCGCGGCAGTCGCACTCCAGGCTCTCAACACCGGTCGTGGAACACGGGAGACGACCAGTGTGACGCCGTGTGCGACCAGGGCGAGGACCGCGAACTCATGGAGCAGACACGCCAGCAGCATGGTGGAGCCGTAGACCGCCCACCGCCACCGGGTGCGCTGCCGGAGGCTGACCACGAGCGCGTAGGTGGCCCAGGTGACCAGGGCGCACACCATCGCGTACGAGCGGCCTTCCTGTGCGTACTTCTGCACCTGGGGAAGGAGCGCGAACACCAGCCCGGCCAGCAGCCCGGCACGGGGTCCCGCCAGGCGCAGCCCCAGCAGCCCAACTCCGCTCGCGGCCACGGACATCGCCAGTACGGACGGCAGCCGCAACGTCAGCGGCCCGCCGCCGAAGAGACCGAAGATCTCATGCATCACGGCGTAGTGGAGGGCATGGACCAGATCGACGTGCTGGGCGGTGCCCCATATCTGCGAGAGGTCGCGGTGCGCGAGCTGATAGGTGATGGCCTCGTCGCCCCACATGGTGTTCTTCCGGCGGATACCCCAGAGCCCCAGAGCGATGGTCAGCGCCATCGGCGCGAGGACGACAACGGCCTTGGCCGGGCTGGGAGATGGTCGACGGACGGGGACGGGAGGGGAGACCGTCCTGGCCACGACGGGGTGACGTTGATCAACGGACATCGGCGACAGGGCCTTTCAGCAGCGGCGAAGAATGTCCGCCAGCGTGCCGGGACCTCGTTGACCGGAGGCTGATCCAACCTGACCGGCCGATCAGGAAGGCGGTCCTGCGCTGTGCGAGGCTGCACCGCATGCGCATCCTGGTGGTCGAAGACGAGGTCGACCTTGCCCACACCCTGCACACCGGTCTGACCGCCGAGGGCTACAGCGTCGACCTGGCCCATGACGGCCGGCAGGGACTGTGGATGGCCCGGACCGGTGAATACGCCCTGGTCGTACTGGACTTGATGCTGCCCGGGCTCAACGGCTACAAGGTCTGCGCCCAGTTGCGCCGGGAGGGCAACGCGACGCCCATCCTGGTCCTCACCGCCAAGGACGGGGACTGGGACCAGGCAGAGGCCCTGGACACGGGGGCCGACGACTACCTGGCCAAGCCCTTCTCCTACGTGGTGCTCGTCGCACGGCTGCGGGCCCTGGTCAGACGGGCCGCCACGGTCGCCCCGCCCGTCCTTGCCGTGGGCGACCTCTCGTTGGATGTCGCAGGGCGGGTCTGCCGCCGGGCCGGGACCCGGGTGGAACTCACTCCCCGGGAGTTCGCCGTCCTTGAGCTGCTGGCCCGCCGGGCGGGTCAGGCGGTTTCCAAAGGGGATCTGCTCTATCACGCGTGGCCCGATGAGGCCCTGGATCCCAACCTGGTGGAGGCGCGCGTGAGCGCACTGCGCAAGAAGGTGGACTCCGCGTTCGGCCGACGGTCCCTGGAGACCGTACGGGGTACCGGCTACCGACTGGTGGACGACCGTGAACGCGGCTGAGCCGCGCCGCCGTTGGTGGCCGCGTTCGGTACGAGCCCGTACGGCCCTGGCCGCCGCCTCGGCCGCCGCCGTCATCCTGGTCGGCATCGGCTGGTGGCTGCACCACGACGTCTACCGCCAGGGCACACGGATCGCCGAACGACAGGCCGAGCAACAGGTCTGGGCTCTCGTCGATCAGCTGAACGGGGGTGTGCTTCCCGCTCAGAAAAGCATCGTGCTGCCGTACGAGGTCGTCGCGAGCGGCCGGCGCACCGCTGTCGCCTACGGCGGAGGCATGGAAGCCCTCGATCCCGGCACCCGCCATGTGCTCCCCGCCCCGTCGGAGACCAGGGAGCCCGGATTGCTGACGATCATTCCCCTCCGCATACCGGAGCGCGGCTCCCACTCCAGGGACAGATTCGGCCTGGCCGGCGGGACCTTCACGGTCATGTTCGCCGACGTCGGCGTCGATGAACTCAGCAGGGACGAAGTCGCCGCTCTGGGCGTCGCCCCGGACGCCTACCTGCGGGTCTATGTGGTGGTGCTCCCGAAAACGGCCGAGGACATCGCCAGGACCACCGACCTCCTGCTGCTGCGGGCCGGGCTCGTCAGCCTCGTACTGATCGCCGCTGCCGTCTACTTCACCGTCCGTAGGTCGCTGCGGCCGGTCGAGGCCATCCGTGTCCTCACCGCCTCGGTCACCGCGAACGACCCTCGCGAACGCGTCACCGTTCCCGCCACGGGACACGAGATCGCCGCCCTGGCCACCACCATCAACAGCACCCTCCAGCGCCTCGACGACGCCGCATCCCAGCAACGCCGCTTCGTCGCGGACGCCGCCCACGAACTGCGCAGCCCTCTCACCACACTGCTCGCGAGCCTGGAGGTCGCGCTCGCCTACCCGGATCGCACCGACTGGCCTGCCGCAGCCACCACCGCCGCACGACAGACGCGCCGCCTCCAGGCCCTCGCCGAAGACCTGCTGCTCCTCGCCCGTCTCGACACCCGCACCCCCACGGCCGACCCGGACACCGTCGACCTGACATCCCTCGCCTCCCGGGTGACCGAGCAATACCCGCTCACCGAACGGCCGTTGACCCTCACCTGCGAGAGCACCGCCCCCGCACACGCACAGGGAAACCCAGACGAATACGAACGGCTGCTGCGCAACCTCATCGACAACGCCGCCCGCCACGCCGCCCACCGCATCCAGATCACCGTCCGGAACGAGGACGACTGGGTCGTCCTCACGGTGCACGACGACGGACCGGGCGTGCCCGCCGAAGAGGCCGAGCGCATCTTCGAACGCTTCGTCCGGCTCGACGACGCCCGCTCCCGCGACCACGGCGGCACCGGCCTGGGCCTCGCCATCGCCCGCGACCTGGCCCACCGCCACCGAGGCACCCTGACCCTCACCCCGCGCACCCTCGGAGCCTGCTTCCAACTACTCCTTCCCCGAGCCCCCACCCCGACCGAGAAATGACGCGCCTCACCGCGGTTCCTGGCGTCGTGGGGGATCTCGTCGGCCGACGGGGGTGGGGCGAAGCCTCCACTTTATGGTGAATGCCATTTACCACCTATGGTGAATAGTGTTAACCTTCGATTTATGGCAGTCGAACGGCGTCCCACCGGCACCCACCACGGAGATCTGCGCAACGCGCTGGAGGAGGCCGCGCTTGTCTTGGTCAGTGAGCGGGGACCGCACGGATTCACCCTCGCCGAGGCGTGCCGACGGGCCGGGGTGAGCGTGTCCGCGCCCTACAAGCACTTCGCCGACCGGGAGGCTCTGTTGGCCTCGCTGGCGCTGAAGGGCTACCAGGAGCAGCGGCGCCGCTACCGCGAGGCGCTGGCCGCGCACAGGGCGCCGGCCGAGCGATTGGCGGCCTTCGCCGTCGCCTACGTACGGTTCGCCGCCGAAGAGCGCGCCCTCTTCGACATCACCTTCCTGGCCGGCCTCGACAAGAGCCGCCACCCCGAACTCGCCCGCGCGGGCGGCGCGTTGCACGACGACCTCATGCCCGTCACCAGTGAGATCGCCCCTGACCCGGACGAGGCGTTCGAACTGCTCGTCCAGGTCGCCGCGGCGGCCCACGGACTGGCCCTGTTCCAGCAGCAGGACATGCTGCCCGACCCCTGGAACACCGACGCGTCCGTCGAGGAACAAGCCGCGCGCACGGCCCGCGCCCTCGCCGGCCGGCACGCCCACTAGCTTCGGAGCCCCCATGTCCACCCCGAGCAGCGACTTCCAGCAGGCACTCGACCGCATCGGCAAGGGCAAGCACGTCAGCTTGACCACCTTCCGCCGCAACGGCCAACCGGTCCCCACCCCCGTCGGCAGCCTCGTGCACGACGGAACCCTCTACGCCCTGACACCACCGGACACCGGAAAGGCCAAGCGGATCCGCAACATCCCGCGAGTGACCATCGCCCCGTGCGACATGAAGGGCACGGTTCCCGCCGGCGCCCCCGCCGTGTCGGCCACGGCCCGACTCCTCGACCCCACGGAGACGGCACGCGTCCAGGAACTGATGAAGCGGCGGTTCCTCATGTACCGCCTGGTCCGCATCCTCGACCGCGCTTTGGGCCGAGAGCGTCGGCTCGTGGCCATCGCGGTCGGCCCTTGACCGGCGCTCGCCTCACGGAAAGGTCCACGTGCACGATGCCTGCGCCGATCACGCCCTCGCGCACGGCCTCCCCGACCGGCTCGAACCGCTGGCCACCGCCACCGGGACCTCGGCCCGGATGCTGATCTACCACTTCGGCACTCGCGACGCCCTGCTGCGGGCCATTCTGGGGCGCGCTCGGCACGCGCCGAGCCTGCCGCTGACGCTCCACGAGATCGGGAAACGCGAGAACTCGGCCTGAACCGGAGCGCCGGTGTGCGCTCACCGCGTTGCCTTCGTTCGGCCATCGCCCGCCAGGACCTCGCCGTATTGCCCGTTCGGGCAGGACTCCCGCGCTGCCCCGATCAGCCGCGCCTGCGACGAGCGCGAATGCGATGATGCGGCCATGGCACAGACACCGCAGGACTCCTCAGTCACCGCGGACGGCATGACCGCCGCGCAGGCCGTCGACCGGATCGAAGCCGCCGCGCACCCGCGTCCGCACGATCGCCGTCTGCACGCGCGCGGAGCCGTCTACGACGCGCGCTTCGTGCCCAGCGGACAGGTCACCAAGTGGACGACCGCCACCTGCCTGACCGCCGAGTCCGAGGCGGTCATCCGGTTCTCCAACGGCTCGGGCCGCTTCGACGCCGACGACCGGGCACGCGGCGTACGCGGCATGGCCGTGAAGTTCCTCGACGCCGACAAGAGCGTCATGGACCTGGTGGCCGCGAATTTCCGGGTCTTCCCCAGCCACAATCCCGAAGGCTTCATCGACCTCGTCGAAGCGCTGGGCAAGGCGGGAGCGGAGGGCGGATTCGCCGACCGCGCCAAAGGCAAACTGGCCGCGGCGGGCAAGTTCGCGACGGTCCTGGCCCAACACCCGGAAAGCCGCGGCGCGTTGAAGTCCTTCGCCGGCCAGCAGGCACCAGCGAGTTTCGCCACCACCCGCTACGACGGCCTGCACGCCTTCGTCCTGGTGGACGACTCGGGTGTGCGCCGGCCCTTCCGCTACCGCCTGGTGCCCCAACTGGGCGAAGTCGAACTGGATCCCGCGTACGCCGAGACCCTTGCCCCGGACTTCCTCATCGGCGACCTCGACTCCCGACTCGAGACCGGACCCGTCACCTTCACCGTGGTGTACCAGTTCGCCGAGTCGGGCGACCCCACGCACGATCCCTCACAGGCGTGGCCCGAGCACCGACCGCTGATTCCGGCCGGACATCTGCACGTGACCGCCCGCTCGCCGCGGGAGGAGCACTGGCAGCAGCAGGTGTTCGACCCCACCCGCCTCGCCCCGGGCGTCGAACCCTCCGACGACACCATGCTGGCCTTCCGCCGCCACGCCTACTCCGTCTCCGCCGAACGCCGGCTCGCTCCCTGACCGCGGACCGCCGCGGCACGCTCCTTGAGCGCGTCGAGCAAGGCGTGCGATGCGTGGTGGGTCGGTGTGCCGGGCGCGGTGTAGACGCCGATGTACCGCTTCGCCGTGGGGGTCAGGACCAGCGCGCGGGTGTCGGGGCGGTCCTCGACGGCGAGGGCGGGGATGAACGCGATGCCGACGCCCGCCGCGACGAGCGCCTGCATGAAGGGGAAGTCACCGGCCCGGCACGCCACTTTGGGCCGCAGCCCGTGCGCGGCGGCGAGCGCGTCGAGTGCGGTGCCCGGGAGGTCCCACATCTGGATCCACGGCTCGTCGGCGACATCGTCGAGCCGCGCGGTCGAACGCCGGGCGAGAGCATGGCCGTTGGGCACGACGAGCCGCAACTCGTCCTGCAGAAGCGGGTGATACTCGTACCGTCGCGCGATGTCGGCCCAGCTCGGGGGCGGTTGTTCGGTCTGGAAGTGATAGACGAGGGCCATGTCGGTGCCGCCGTCGTCGAGCGCCGAGAGCGCCTGCTGCGGCTCGGATTCGATCACGGTCGTATCGACGTGCGGAGACCGACGGTCGGCGAGCGCGGCCAGGGCAGGGGCGAGCAGGAGCATGCCCGCGCTGGCGAAGGTGGCGACGGTCAGCGCCGGTGGTCCCTGTTCCCTCAGCTGGGCGAGCGTGCGTTCGGCGCGGTGGAGTTCGCCGTGGATGGCGTCCGCCGTACGCAGCAACGCCTGCCCGGCCGCGGTGAGCGTGACGCCCCGGGTACTGCGCTCGAAGAGGCTTGCCTGCGCGGCCCGTTCCAGGGCCGCCATCTTCTGCGAGACCGCCGAGGGCGTCAGCCGCAGGGCCTGTGCCGCCCGCGCGAAGCTTCCCCGGTGGGCGACCTCCCGGAAGACGGCCAACCGCTGCGCCTCGATCACCAGCTCTCCTTACGACAGGGTTAGCAATACCCTACTTCTGCTTACGACGCGAGGCTGCCAGCCTGGCTGAATGATGTTGAGTGCGCGAGAGCGTTCCGGGGCCGCTCTGGCCCTCGGCGCGGTGTGCCTGGTAGGCGGTTCGGTCGCCGCGGCCGGCCGGCTGCATGACTTCCCACTGATCGGCGGCCAGGCCGCGCGCTACGGCTTGGCGACGGTGTTCCTGTTCGCCTGGGCGCGCCTCCGCAACCACACCTTCGTCCGCCCGAACCCGACCCAGACAGTTTGGATCGTCCTGCTGGCTGTCATGGGAATGGCGGGGTACGGCGTCGTCCTCGTGTACGCCACATCGCTGACGGCACCGGGCAACGTGGGCGTCGCCGTCGGCGCCGCGCCCCTGGTCATCGTCATGGTCCGCGCCCTACTGTCGCGGTCACGCCCCTCGCGGGGGCTGCTGGCCGGTGCGGTGTGCGTAGGAGTGGGCTGCGCCGTGGCCCAGATGTCGGCGGGCGCCGGGGTGCAGTGGGATGTGCGGGGGTTCGGGTGGTCGTGCCTGGCCGTTGTGGGGGTTGCCGCGGTTACGTTGCTGGGGGTCTCGCCGGTGGCGCAGTTGGGCGCGCTGACGGTGACGACGTACGCGTGCGGCCTCGCGTCGCTGTTGCTGTTCGTCGTGGCGTGGATCGAGCGGGCGGCCACCGGAACTCCCGTGCTCCGGGCCCCGACGGCCGTGGAGTTGTGGTCCTTGGCCTTCCTCGCCTTCGGCGTGACCGCCGTCGTCTTCCTGCTCTGGTACGGAGCTGTCGAGCGGCTCGGAGCCGGCCGGGCGGGGTTGTTCAACGGCCTCATCCCCTTCGCCTCCCTCCTCGCCCTGTTCGTGACCGGAGCGGGCGGCGCCGCGATGAGCCAGATAGCCGGAGCCGCCCTGGTGCTCGTCGGCGTCGTCATCGGGCTCCTGGCGGCGAAGCGCGACAACGAGCCCTCAGTAAGGGCAAGTTGCCGCGCTCGCCGGTGGCCGCGCGTGGCCGGCGCTCGTGATCTGCCGACGCCGGAGAGTCACTGACGGTTGGTCAGGCGCCAGCCCTGGGCGCGTTCGTAGTCGTGCCAGAGGGAGGCGTAGCGTCCCTCGGCGGCGAGTAGTTCGGTGTGCCGGCCCTGCTCGATGATGCGGCCGCTGTCGAGCACGGCGATGTGGTCGGCCGTGGCGATGGTCGACAGCCGGTGGGCGATCACCAACAGTGTTCTGCCGGCGCCCAGTTCGCGCAGGGCTTCGTGGACGGCGTTCTCGTTCTCGGCGTCCAGGGCGGAGGTCGCCTCGTCGAGCAGCACGATCGGGGTGTCCTTGAGGAGCGTGCGGGCGATGGCTACGCGCTGGCGCTCGCCGCCGGACAACAGCGACCCTCCCTCGCCGACGCGGCTGGCGAGGCCGTCGGGCAGCCGGTCGGCGATGATGTCGACCCGGGCCCGGCGGGCCGCATCGCGGACTTCGGCGTCGGTGGCGTCGGGGCGGCCGAGGCGAATGTTCTCCTCGATGGTGGCGTCGAGCAGATGCACGTCCTGGAAGACCAGCGACACCATGTCCATCAGGTCGTTCCCGGCCAGCTCACGGACGTCGACACCACCGATCCGTACGGCGCCCGCGTCGGTGTCGGCGAAGCGCGCGATGAGTTTCGTGACCGTCGTCTTGCCCGCTCCCGAGGGCCCGACGAGCGCGGTGGTGGAACCGGCCGGGACGGTCAGATCGAGGCCGTCGAGGACAGGTGTGTCTGTTCCGTCGTAGCTGAAGCGGACCGCATCGAGTTCGACGGACGCTTCGAGATCGGCGGTGGGGTGCGGGCGTTCGGGTTCCGGCAGGGGCGGGGTGCTGAGCAGGGTGTCGATGCGGTCGATGGCGGCGCGGGTGGCGCGCAGGGCGGAGGCCGCGGAGGCGATGACGGCGAGGGGCTGCAGGAAGTGGACGCCGAGGACCAGCAGGGCGGTGATGCGGGCGGGGGTGATCTCGTTGCCGGTGGCCAGCAGCAGGCCGACCACGAGGACGGCGGTGAAGGCGAGTTGGATGGCGAGCTGTCCAAGATGCAAGCCCGGCAAAGCGCCCATCACCTCACGGCGGGCCGCGCGGTGCTGACCCTGCAGGGCCTCCTCCAACTGCCGATGGCCGCTGGTGGCACGGCCGTTGGCCCGCAGCACGGGCTGTGCGCCGGCGAACTCCACGAGTTGGGCGCTCGCTTCGGCGGCGGCTTTGTCGTGCTCGGCCTCGGTGCGGTCGGTGAGCCGCCCGGCCAGCGCGAACACCAGCAGCACGACGGGCACGGTGACCAGTACGGCAACGGCGATGCGCCAGTCGTAGCAGAGCAGGAACACGGCGATGGTGGCGGGCGTGAGGACGGCTCCCAACAGCGTCTGGGCCAGGTGCACGACACTGGTGACGGTGTTGACGCCCCGGCCGAGCAGGCGTTCCAGCTGGGCGGTGCGGGTGGCGTCGAACCAGCCCAGCGGCAGCCGGACGGTGTGCGCGCCGATGCGTTCGTACAGGGCGCGGCGCCAGGCGGAGGAGAGCTGGAGGGCGCGCAGCTCCTTGTCGTAGTGGGCGTACCAGCCGACGGCGACGGCCCCGGCGAGTGGCAGCAGCCACCAACCGGCCTCGCCGGTACGGCCGTTGAGCAGGGCGGACAGCAGCGGCACGAGCAGCCCGAAGGCGGCGCCCTCGCTGATCGCGTAGAGGGCGGTGGCCAGCAGGAAGCGGATCAGCAGCGGACGTCCGGCGCCGCCGACGATCCGCAGGAGCGCAGTGGTCATGCGGGGCTGCTTCCGTGTTGGGCGCGCCACATGCGCGCGTAGGTTCCGTCGGCGGCGAGCAGGTCCTCGTGCCGCCCGCGCTCGGCGATCCGTCCGTCGTCCAGGACCAGGATCTGGTCGGCGGCGGCGATGGTCCGCAGCCGGTGCGCGATGACCAACAGCGTTCGCCCGCCCGCGAGTTCGGCGAGGGCGTCCTGTACGGCGGCCTCGGACTCGGGGTCCGCGAACGCGGTCGCCTCGTCGAGCACCACGATCGGCGTACCGGCGAGCAGCGTGCGCGCGATGCTCACGCGTTGCGCCTCGCCGCCGGACAGTCGCGCGTCCTCGCCGACGACCGAGTCGTAGCCCCGGGGGAGCGCGGTGATCCGGTCGTGGACGGCGGCGGCCTTCGCCGCGGCCTGTACGGTCTCGTCGCTCGCGTCGGGCTGGGACATCGCGATGTTGTCGCGGACGGACCGGCGCAGCAGGATGACGTCCTGGAAGAGGAAGCCGAGGGTGCGGTACAGCTCGTCGCGGTCCAACTCCCGTATGTCGATGCCGTCGAGGCGGATCGCGCCATCGGTGACGTCGTAGAAGCGGGCGAGGAGCATGCCGAGCGTGGACTTGCCCGCGCCGGAGGGACCGACCAGCGCGGTGACCGTGCCGGGCGCGAAGTGGGCGTCCAGGCCGTGCAGCACTTCGCGGTCGCCGCTGGTGGAGGGGTAGCCGAAGCGGACGCCGTCCAGCTCCAGCACCGGGGGAGTGCCCGGTTTGCGGGGCGGCAGGGCGGTGGGGTGAGTCGCGGCCTGCTGGGCGGGTTCGCGCAGGAGGCCGGCGATGCGGTGTGCGGCGCCCAGGGCCGTACGGCGCAGACCGCGCGCCGCGTAGATGGGGGTGATCTGCTCGAACAGTCCCAGCCCGAGCAGCGTGAACGCCAGGATGTCGACGGGGTCCGTCCAGCCGAGCGCGACCAGCCCCACCCCGCAGCCCGTGATCAGCAACAGGATCGTCGCCGGCGCCACGGTGGCCCGCGTCAGACTGCGCTGGCGGATGAAGAGGCGCTGCGCCTCGTCGTTGACGGCCGCGTAGGCGGCGGCCGCCTCGCTGAATCGCTGCGGAGTTCGACCTCCGCCGAAGGCTTTGGCGACGCTGATCCCGCGCACCAACTCGATGGAGGCGGCGGTGAGTTCGAGCTGTGCGGCGGCGATGCGCTGCACCGGCTCGGCGGACCGGGCGGCCATCCGCATCCGCACGCTCTGGGCACCGCCGATCACCGCGAAGGTGAGCAGGGCGAGGCGCCAGTCGGCCCACAGCAGGTAGACGCCGATGACCGCGGGGCCGGCCACGGCGGCGGCGAGGTCACCGCGGGCGTGCGCGACGGCGTGGTGCAGCGCGCCGACGTCGTCCTGCACGGTCGTCTTCACCTTCGCCGAGACGCCCCCGGCGAACCAGCCCAGCGGCAGCACCGCGAGATGGTCCGCCAGCCTGCGCCGCAGCCCCAGAGCGAGGTCGGCGTCGGCGAGATGACTGAGCGTGCCCGCGAACAGATAGAGCAGAAGCCGTACGGCCAGCAGGCCCACGGCGGTCCAGGCGATGGCCCAGAGATGGTCGTCGCGGCCGTCGAGAAGACGTCGGCCGATCTCCACGACGGCGACCATCGGCGCGATGGACAGGGCCGCTGCGAGTGCCTGCAGAGCGGCGGCGACGGTGACCCGGCCGACGACCGGGGCCTGCAACTCGGCGAGATCGCGGGCGTCTTCGCCCTTTCCGGTGCGCGGTTCAGGCACTGCGCTTCGCCGCCTCTGACAGCTTGGGGACGACCGAGTCGAGGCCGTAGGGAAGGCTCAGCACCGAGGGGAACCCGAGGGCGATCGCGGTGGCCAGGTCGAGGCTGATGTAGGACTTGCGCTGAACGGCCTTGAGTTCGTTGAAGAGTGGCTGTGCCTCGAACTCCGCGCGCCCCTGCGGGGTGTCGAAGGTAAGGATGACCACGTCGGCGTCGAGGAGATCGAGCCGCTCCTTCGCGATGGCGGCGCGGCCGGCGGTGGCGCTGTCCGGCAGCGAGGTGACCTTCGGGGAGAGTGTCATGCCCAACTGGCTGAAGAACTGAGCGCTGGAGTCGTCGGCGCTCTTGATGGTGAATACGTCGCCCCCCACCATGGGCCCGAACGTGAAGGTCTTGCCGCGGAGTTCGGGGTGCTGCTCGCGAACGTCGGTTATCTTCTTCCGCACTTCCGCGACCAGGGCGTCGGCCTTCTCCCGCTTCCCGAGAACATCGCCCGCCCGCCGGGCCATCTCGTCCCAGCTGTCCTGCCCGACGCCTTCGCGATAGCTGAGGGTGGGTGCCAGACGTGCGAACTTCGCGTAGTGGTCGTGGAGTTGGTAGTCGTCGCAGGCGAGGATGAGGTCGGGTCTGGCGGCGGCGATCTTCTCGAAGGGCATACCCGCCGCCGTACCCACGAGCACCGGCTGCGATGCGGGCTTCTGCCACGGGGCCAGACCGCCGGGGAAGACCGCGTTCTTGGTGGCGAGGACGAGTGGCGCGCCGAGGGCGAGAGCGAGGTCGGTGTCGCGGAGATAGCCGCAGGCGGCGACCCGCTTGGGCGGCGAAGTGACCTTGGCCGTGCCCTCCTTGCCGCTCACGGTGACGGGGAAGCCGGCGGCTGCGGCCTGTGCGGTCGTGCCGGAGTCACCGCTCTTCCCGTCACCAGCACTGGTGCCGCCATCGCTCGACGAGCAGCCGCTGAGCGCCAGAGCGGTACCCACCGCTCCGAGCACAAAGCCGCGCCGCCCGAGCGTCGGGCGGTCGGCGGCGGAACGCATGGGTGGAGTCACGGGGTTGGGCCTCTCCGGACGTGATGCCTGTACGTTCCAGCAGTGTAGGTAAGGTAAGGCTAACCATGGAACCCGGCCCACCGGTCCCGTCAGTCAGCCTGCCTGGCACCGCCGCCGGTGGTGCCGGCCCGCTCCGCGGTGCGCGCGATCGAGCGGGCCATGCCGTTGAACACGGTGGCGTGGAAGGGCGCGACGCTCCACCAGTAGAGGTGTCCCGCCAGTCCACGGGGATGGAAGAGCGCACGCTGCCGGTAGCGCACGTCGCCGCGGTCGTCCCGTTCCACCCGCATCTCCAGCCAGGCGAGTCCGGGCAGGCGCATCTCCGCGCGCAGTCTGAGCAGTTGGCCTCGCTCGATCTCCTCGACGCGCCAGAAGTCCAGCGCGTCACCGACCCGCAGCCGGTTCGCGTCACGGCGGCCGCGACGCAGGCCCACCCCGCCCACGAGCCGGTCGAGCCAGCCGCGTACGGCCCATGCGAGCGGGAAGGAGTACCAGCCGTTCTCGCCGCCGATTCCCTCGATCACCCGCCACAGCGCGTCGAGATCGGCATGGACGTCCTGTGTCCGTTCGTCGGTGTAGAGGCTGCCGCCCGCCCAGTCGGGGTCGGTGGGGAGCGGGTCGCTGGGGGCTCCGGGCAGTGACGCCGAGGACCAGCGAGTGGCGATCTGCGTCTGACGCACGCGCTGGAGAGCGAGTGTGAGCGCCCGGTCGAAGGGCAGAGGGGTCCCGGGCGGGTCGGGTACGTGGTCGGCGATGTCGTGCTCGGCGCACACGACTTCGTGGCGCAGAGACTCCGCCAGCGGCCGCGCGAGCGCGGCGGGCACGGGGGTGACCAACCCGATCCAGTGACTGGACAGCCGTGGCGTGAGCATGGGCACGGGCACGATCAGGCGCCGGGGCAGGCCGGCGACCAGGGCGTACCGCTCCATCATCTGCCGGTAGGTGAGGACGTCCGGGCCGCCGATGTCGAAGGCACGGTTCACGTCCTCGGGCATGCGGGCACTGCCGACGAGATAGCGCAGTACGTCGCGGACGGCGATGGGCTGGACATGGGTGCCGACCCAGCTGGGCGTCACCATGACGGGCAGGCGTTCGGTGAGATAGCGCAGCATCTCGAAAGAGGCCGAGCCGGACCCGATCACGACGGCGGCGCGCAGCACGGTCGTGGGGACGCCCGAGGCCAGCAGGATGCGACCGACCTCGGCGCGGGAGCGGAGGTGCGGGGAGAGCTCGTCCTCCGGGACATCGGCCGGGTTGAGGCCCCCGAGGTAGACGATGCGGCGCACTCCGGCCTTGCTGCATTCCGCGGCGAAGGTCTCGGCGGCGAGACGGTCCTTCTTCTCGAAGTCCCGCCCGGCGTTCATGGAGTGCACCAGGTAGTAGGCCACCTGGACGTTCCGCAGCGCGGAACGCAGGCTTCCGGCGTCGGTGACGTCCGCGCGGACCACCTCCACCCGGTCCGCCCACGGATGGTCGCGCAGATTGGCCGGGGTGCGGGCCAGACACCGGACGATGTATCCGGCGTCCAGCAGCTCCGGCACCAGCCTTCCGCCGATGTAACCGCCGGGACCGGTGACCAGACACCGCTCACCGGCCCCGGTGGTACTTCCGTCACTGTCCATGGAATGCCGCTCCGATGCCCGAGTGCCCAGAAGGAACACGATCACTCATCATTCTGGCATTACGGGTGAATCGGATGCGCTCGGCCGGACAGCGACGGGGCCGGTTGCCCGGCCGTCAGACGACCGGATCGGGCCGTTCGCAGGTGGTGGTGACCGCGAGGGTCCGCCCCTGGTGTGCCGCGTCCAGCACCGTGAGCATCACGTCCAGGACGTGCTCGGCGAGTTCGGCGGAGGCCAGGTGGGGGCGGCCGGTGGCCAGGGCGACGGCGAGGTCGGCCAGGCCGACACCGCGTCCGGCGTGTGGGTGACCGGCGGACACCGCAAGCGGCTGCCACCTGTCGGCGCCTGCCTTCCACAACCGCACCGGACCGTCGAAGTTGTTGGGGTCCGGCAATGACAACGACCCCTCGGTGCCGTGCACTTCGATCCGCGGCAGATCGGCGCCGTGGATGTCGAAGCTCATCAACAGCGTGGACAGCGCGCCGTTCGTGTGGTGCAGCACCCCGGTGACATGGGTGTCCACCTCGACGGCGAAGCGCTGTCCGGCACGGGGACCGGTGGCGATCTCGCGCTCGGCACGCGGCGTCGAGGCCGCGCCGGTGACCGCGGCCACCGGACCGAGCAGGTGGATCAGCGCCGAGAGGTAGTAGGGGCCCATGTCGAGCAGCGGGCCGCCGCCGGGGCGGTAGTAGAACTCCGGGTCGGGGTGCCACGCCTCGTGGCCGGGGGTGGTCATGAAGGCGGTCGCGGCGACGGGCGTACCGATCAGTCCGTCGTCCACGGCCTTGCGTCCGGTCTGGACACCGGTGCCGAGCACGGTGTCGGGTGCGCAGCCGACCCGTACGCCCGCGGTGCGTGCGGCGGCCAGGACGGCGGCGGCCTCCTCGCGGGTGGTGGCCAGCGGCTTCTCCCCGTAGACGTGCTTGCCGGCCGCGATCGCGGCCAGCGCCACCTCGGCGTGCACGGCGGGGATGGTCAGATTGAGCACGGCGTCGACGTCGTCGCGTGCCAGCAGGTCGGCGAGGCTGCCGACGGCCTTCGCGCCGGACGCGGCGGCCGCCTCCTCGGCCCGGGCGGAGTCCAGGTCGGTGACAGCGGTCAGCCGCAGGACTTCGGTCGCGGCCATCGTCGTCAGGTACTGGCCGCTGATCCTGCCGGCGCCGGCCATGCCGACCCGCAGAGGTGTCACCTGCTCGCCCACAGCAGCCCCCGTTCGGTGAGCGTACGGACCTCGGGTATGTCGAAGTCGTCGGGCTTGTGACCGATCGCGGACACGAAGACCTTCCCGCTGCCGTGGGTCCTGGTCCACACGGTCGGCATGACGACGGGGTGGTCCCGCTCCTCGTCGGCAGGGAAGGTGGTCGTGGCGAGGACATCGATGTCGGGGTCGGTCGCGACCCAGTACTGCTCGGTGTGGACGTCGAAGTCGGCCAGGCCCTCGATCACGGGGTGGCCCGCGTGCTCGGGGACCAGATGAACGGTGTACTCCACGAACTCGGCCGGATGCATGAGGAATTGACCACCCGTCAGCAGGTGGTAGTCGAGATCGCCGCGGAAGGAGTCGATGATGCCACCGTGCCAGCCCGCGAACCCGGTACCCGCCCGCACCGCGGCCGCGAGCGTCCGGGACAACTCCGGGGCGATCTCCCCCATGGTCCAGCACTGGACGACGAGATCGGTGGCGGCGAGCCGGTCCGCGTCACCGTAGACGTCGAGGGACTCGGCGGTCTCGACCGTGAATCCGTGTTCCTTGAGGAAGGGCACGAACCGTTCGGTGATCTCCACCGGTGAATGGCCTTCCCAGCCGCCGCGCACGACGAGGGCCCGTCGCCCGGGAGTTGAAGAGGGGTTGGTCATGGACCTTGATCACTCCTGTCCGTTTCGCGGGTGCAGCCTGGCGTCCGCCAAAAGCGGCACTTGTACCCCATACACTGCCGCTGCGTGTCCGTTGCACACAATCATGTCGGGGGAGAGTTCAGAGATGAGTGCCTGGAATCCGCAGGGTCCGCCCCAGCAGCCGCATTACCCGCAGGGTCCTCCTGGTCCTCCGGTGCCGCCGCAGCCGTATCCGTACAACGTCCCCCCGCACCAGGGCGGCTATCCGCCCCAACCGCACCCGTACCCCTACCCGCCGGGGTATCCGCAACCGGTGCCACAGCGGGTCGGAGTGTTCCGCAGAATGTGGCGGGCCGGCGGTCCGATCGCCATCGCGCGCAGGGTGTTCAGGCCCTCGCGCCCGGACCGGGTGGAGGACGCGGTGGTCGCCCGGATCCAGAAGATCCGGACGTACGTGGGTCTGGGCGCGGTCCTCTGGGTGACGTACTCCTACAAGCTGGTCGACTCGGCGAGCGACGCCGCCAGTGATCGGCTCAACGACTCCTGGATCAGCATCCTGGTCCTCGCCGTGACCTTCCCGGTCTTCATCGGCTGGTTCGTCGTGCTGGCGCGTCCGCCGGCCCGGCAGCAGTTGCTGCGGCGCGCGGCGAAGCCGTCCGGCGCGGTATTGGCGATCATCGGCGGTGTGGCCGTGTTCCCCGCCGCCGTCCTCTCCGGTCTCGTCGACGGAAAGCTGGCCGTCAACCCCGTGATGTCCGTGGTCAGTTGGCTGCTCACGGTGGCGACTCTCGTGTGGGTCCTGCCATTCGTCATTTACGGCATGGGGCTGTCCCTGCTCCACGTCTTCCGTACCGCGGACATCCACGAGACCGTGCCGGCGCTGCTGACGCTGACCCTGGTGTGGGAGATGGCACTGGTGAACCTGTTCACCGGCTCCTACACGGGTGTGCCGGTGGGCGTGCGGATCGTACTTCTCCTCGGCGGCCCGCTGTCGGTCACCGCGGTCTCGTACTGGGAACTGCGCCGACTGCGCGCCAACTACGGCCTGACGGTGCGCGGTGCGTTGATGCGCTGACGGTTCTCCTCGGCCACTTCCACCGTAACTCGGGGGGTGCGCGAAAAACGTCAGACCGTGGTTCGTTCTTTCGCGCGCCCGCCGTGGCTACCGTCTCGGCCATGGCAGAGGTGACAGCACAGAACGTCGGCCCGTCCGGGATCGAGATCGCCTACGAACGGTTCGGCGACCCCGGCGCACCGCCGGCCCTCCTGATCACGGGGGCCGGTGCGCAGTTGATCAACTGGCCGGAGGGGTTCTGCCAGGCCCTGGTGGACCGGGGAGTTCAGGTGATCCGGTTCGACAACCGCGACGCCGGCCGGTCGACGCACCTGCACGACGCGCCCGTACCGGACTTCGCGGCGGCTCTCTCCGGAGACCTCTCGACGGTGTCGTACACGCTGTCGGACCTGGCGGCGGACACCGTCGGCCTGCTCGACGCGCTCGGTCTCACGGGCGTCCACCTCGTCGGCTCCTCGATGGGCGGAATGATCGCCCAGATGATCGCGATCGAGCACGGGGAGCGGGTCCGCTCGCTGACATCGATGATGTCCACGACCGGTGAACCCGGCGTGGGGGAGGCCGACTTCACGGTCTTCGCCGAACTCGGAGCACCGCCGCAGGACCGGGAGGCCTTCGTCGAGTGGCAGGTACGTGCCCTGCGACTCGCCGCGTCCCCGGGCTTCGCCTTCGACGCGATCGCGGCGGCCGAACGGTCCGGACGGGTCTTCGACCGGGGATACGACGTCCTCGGCATGCAGCGCCAGGGCCTCGCGGTCGTGGCTACGGGGGACCGGACCGAGCGACTGCGCGCCCTGCGGGTGCCCACGCTGGTCGTGCACGGCGCCGCCGACCCCGTGTGCGACGTCAGCGGCGGTCGCGCCACGGCCGCCGCCGTACCGAATGCCGAATTGCTGGTCGTGGAGGGAATGGGCCACAACCTTCCACACGAACTGTGGCCCGAACTCGCCACCCGCATCGCCGAGCACGTCCATCGCTCCGAAACGGTGACGGCATGACCTGACCTCGCGGCGAGAACTCGCGGGCACGGAAACGGAGTTCGGGGCCTTACGCTCCGAACGACGTTACGCGTGGGGCGGCGAGCACTCGATGTCGGAGACGGGCGTGGTCGCCGAGGACGCCTCGCTGGGCGCGGTGGTGGCGGCCGACTCGTCGACGCCGCGGGCGGTGTGGATCCGCAGGAGCCCGTCGATGCCGCGCAGCAGCGTCTCGCCGGCCAGGACGGGGTCGCCGAGGTAGCCGCCGCTCATCGCGCCGTCGCGGACCATGACGAAGTGCCGCCCCGCGTGCTCGGACTCAGCGACCGTGATGGCGGCGAACAGTTCGGTGATCGTCTGCAAAAACCACGCGCGGTGCTGCACGACGGCACGGTGGACCGGGTGCTCGGGATCGGGGAATTCCGCCGCCGCGTTGAGGAAAGCGCATCCGCGGTAGCCGGGCGAGCGGATCTGCTCGACCAGGGACGCGCCGATGCCCCGCAGGACGCCGTCGGGGGACGCGTCCGTGGCCGTCAGGGAACCGATCTGGGTGCGGATCGCCTGGTCGACGCTGCCGATGTAGGCGACGGCAAGGTCTTCCTTGCTGCGGAAATGGCGGTAGAAGGTGGCGTTGGTGACCTTCGACTCGGCGACCAGACGGTCGACGCCCACCGTGTGGATGCCCTCCGCGTAGAAGAGCTGCCCGGCGGTCCTCAGGAGCCGCTCCCGGGCCTCGGAGACTCTCCTGCCGGTGCCTGTGCCGGCTTCCGTCTGCGTCATGCCACCCAGGATAGCGGGTAGAACGCTCTCTCTTGTTTTCGTGGAAGGGATGTGTCAGGCTCCGAGGTAGAGAGAACGTTCTCTCTTATCTCCTCCCACCCTGACCCACGGAGAACCCCATGGCATCCGCCGCTCCCGCCGCACATGTCGGCACCCCGCCCGCCCTGCGCCGGCTGTACGTCGTCCGCTTCGTCTTCGCCGCCGTGTGGGCGGTGCTCCTCCTGGTGTCCGGCTCGGACCTCACCGTCGCGGCCAGGGTGCTGCTGTTCGTCTATCCGGCCTTCGACGTGGTCGCGGCCGTCGTCGACGCCAGGTCGGCGCGCACGGACGGGCCGGTGAAGGGCCTGTACGTCAACATCGCCGTCAGTTCGCTGGCCGCTGTCGGCGTCGCGATCGCCGGGGCCTCGGGCACCGCTGACGTGCTGCGCGTCTGGGGTGCGTGGGCCGTCGTGTCCGGGTTGGTCCAGCTCCTCGTGGGCGTCGCCCGTCGGCCCATGGGCGGCCAGTGGGCCATGATCGTCAGCGGCGGCATCTCGGTGCTGGCCGGCGCGAGCTTCATCCGAAGCGCCTCGCAGGACGCCCCCTCGCTCGGCGCCCTCGCCGGATACGCCATCCTCGGCGGGATCTTCTTCCTCGTCTCGGCGTTCCGCCTGACCCGCTCCACCCGCAGGGGCTGACCGGGATCACTCGCCTCCCGGTCTCGCTTTCTGCGGGAGTCGCCCTGTTAAGCTCACCTCAATCAAATTGATTTAGTATCGCGGTGAGGGAGGGGCTGTGCCAGAACGCCCGAGCGGGGAAACACCCATCCACATCGACGTCGACGCGGCGACGGAGGGCGAGCCGCTCGCCCCCTTCTGGCGCCGAGTGGTGGGTGCCGGACGTGCCAACGAGGGACTGCGCGCGGACTGGCAGCGCCAACTCGTCGCCGCCCGGCGCGACTGCGGGTTCGAGTACATCCGCTTCCACGGCCTCTTCCACGACGACATGTTCGTCTACACGGAGCGCGAGGACGGCACGCCGGTCCACAACTTCCAGTACGTCGACGCCCTGTTCGACTTCCTGCTGGACACCGGCGTGCGCCCGTTCGTCGAGTTCGGCTTCAGCCCGCGCGCCCTGGCCCGCGAGACCAACACCGTCTTCTGGTGGGGAGCCCACGGCTCGCCACCCGTCGACCTCGACAAATGGGCCGGCCTGATCGACGCCACCGTCCGCCACTGGGTGGGGCGTTACGGCATCGAGGAAGTTCGTCGCTGGTACTTCGAGGTGTGGAACGAGGCGAACCTCAACGGCTTCTTCCGCGGTACGCGCGCGGAGTACTTCGAGCTCTACAAGGTCACCGCGCGTGCCGTGAAGGCGGTCGACGCGCACCTGCGGGTGGGCGGTCCCGCCACCTCCAACTTCGTTCCTGACGGCCGGTTCTCGGGTGAGCGCGAGAACGTGGACCTGCGGATCGTCGCGGGCCGCGACGACATCGACGACCTGGAGTGGCGGCCGGTGTGGGTGGAGGACTTCCTCGCCTTCTGCGCGGCCGAGGAGCTGCCCGTCGACTTCGTCTCGACCCACCCCTACCCCACCGACTGGGCGTTGGACGAGCACGGTCAGGGGGAGAAGCTGACACGTGGCAAGGACGCGACGCCCACCGATCTCGGACTGCTCCGCGACCTGGTCGCCAAGAGCGCCTTCCCCGACGCGGAGATCCACCTCACGGAGTGGTCGTCCTCGTCCTCGCCCCGCGACCACACGCACGACACCGTGCCCGCTGCCACCTACGTCGTCCGGTCCGTGCTGCACTCCGTCGGAACCGTCGACTCCCTCGCCTACTGGACCTTCACCGACGTCTTCGAGGAGGGCGGCGCGGGCGACGAGCTGTTCCACGGCGGGTTCGGCATGCTCACGCTGCCCGGGATCCCCAAGCCGACCTACCACGCCTACCGCATGCTCGGCGCGCTCGGCGACCGGCTGCTCGACCGCGGTGAGGACCACGTCGTCACCAAAGACAGCGGCACCGACCGTCTCGTCGTACTGATCCATCACTACCCGCAGGAGGAGCCGAAGTCGGTCCCGGCCTCCTTCGACGATCGGGCGCTCGCCGAGGCCACCCAGGCCAAGGGGCGTCCGCGTCCCCTCCGGGTGCGCCTGACGGGACTTCGACCCGGGGCCTGCTTCGAAGTGGAGAGCCTCGAACCGGGACACGGGGACGCCCTCGGCGCCTGGCGTGATCTCGGCTCGCCCGCGGCGCCCACCCGCGAGCAGCTCGCCCACCTGGACCGGCGCGCGCACGCGACCCGCCTGGAGGCCGTGAGCGCCGACACGGAGGGCGTGGTGGACTACAGCAGGCCGGCACAGCCCTGGTCGGTCATCATGGTCCGGCAGGTGTCGTGATGGCCGCCTGCGGAGCGGATGCGCGGGGGAGCGTGGCGCTGAAGGGCCGTCGACGGCCGCGCGCCTGTGACGTGCACCGTCGTGAGGGGGACAGGTAAGAAGTGAGCATGAGGAACACGGCGATCAGGCGGGGTACGAACCTGCCGCGCATGGGCGACTTCAACGAGTCCGTCATCCTGGATGCC
This sequence comes from Streptomyces sp. NPDC001002, assembly GCF_053599215.1. NCBI lineage: Bacteria > Bacillati > Actinomycetota > Actinomycetes > Kitasatosporales > Streptomycetaceae > Streptomyces > Streptomyces sp. NPDC001002. The sequence goes on from NZ_JBSFLV010000073.1 coordinate 32,342, forward strand.
ATCCGCCGCCATCCCGAGGGGCTCAGCCGCGTCGAACTCGCCCAGGCCACCGGCCTGTCCGCGCAGACGGTGTCCAACATCTGCCGCCGGCTGATCGACCAGGGACTGGCCGAGGAGTCGGGCAAGCAGTGGAGCGGCGGGGGCGGCAAGCCGCGTACTCTCCTGCGGGTCGTGCCCGGCGCCTGCTACGCGCTCGGCGTCCACCTCGACCCGGCCGTCATCACCTACGTCCTGCTCGACCTGCTGGGCACGGTGGTGGCCCAGCACGGCGAGCCCACCCCCCTCGGCGTCGACACCGACCAGGTCATGACAGAGATGGCCCGGTCGGTGAAGGCGCTCGCGGAGGGGTCGGGCGTCGAACGCGACCGGATCCTGGGGCTCGGCATCGCCGCTCCCGGACCGCTGGACGCGCAGCACGGGTACGTCGTCGATCCGCCCGAACTGCCGGACTGGGGAAGCGTTCCGCTGCGCGAGCGGCTCGCCGCCGAGACCGGGTTCCCCACGCTGCTGGACAAGGATGTGATCGCCGCCGCGGTCGCCGAGCGGTGGGTCGGCGCGGCCAGCCAGACCCGCGACTTCCTCTTCTTCTACCTGGGCACCGGCTCCGGCATGGGCCTGGTGGTGGAGGACTCGGTGCTGCGCGGGGTGTCCGGCAACGCGGGCGAGGTCGGCGGGCTCGGTGCCGCCTGTTCCACCAAGGCGCTGGTCGACGAGGCCATCAAGGAGGGGGCGTTGGGCCACGAGTTCACCCCGATCGGCCCGCAGGACGCCCGCCGCAGCCTCGACGAGCTGGCCCGCCGGGCACGGGCGGGGGAGGAGCCGGCCGCGAGCGTCGTCCGGCGCTGGGCGATCCGGATCGGGCGGGGCGTGTGCGCCGCCGCGACCCTCGTGGACAGCGACACGATCGTCTTCGGCGGTCCGCTGTGGCCGCAGATGTCCGGGCCGTTCCTGGAGGTCATCGAGCCGATGGTCGCCTCGTCGCCGTTCGTGAAGGCCGTGCACCCGACCGTCGTGACCACCACGACGATCGGTGAGCACGTGGCCGCCGTCGGGGCGGCCTGTCTCGTCCTCGACCAGAGCTTGTCAGCGCAGCCGAAGAGCCTGCTGCTGCGCTGACTGCCGGGAGGCGGGGACGGTCGGCGCAGCGGTCGGCTCAGGGGCGATGGGCGCTGCCGTCGGTGGCGCGCAGCAGGGCCCAACGGTCGTGCTGGAGCGGTGCGGTGACGGGGTGGCGGGCGGCCGCCTTCTCGTCGAAGTCCACGCCGAGCCCGGGCGCGCTCCAGCCGAGCAGTGCGCCTCCCTGGGGCACGGGGGTGCCCGGGAAGACCTCACGGGTGGCCTCGGTGAAGGTGGCCGCCTCCTGCACGCCGAACGCGGGGGAGCTGAGGTCTAGCGCCAGGTTCGCGGCCATGCCCACCGGGCTGACATCACCGGGCCCGTGCGGTGCCGTACGCACCCCGAACAGCTCGCAGGCGGCGACGAGTTTGCGGGTCGGGGTGAGGCCGCCCAGGGTGGGGATCCTGATCCGGGCGAAGTCGATGAGCCGTTCGGTCAGCAACGGCAGATACGCCTGCGGTTCGCTGTACAGCTCGCCGACCGCCAGGGGCACGGTGCCGGCCGCACGCAACTGGGCGAAGTGCGGCGCATCCTCCGGGGCTAGCGCGTCCTCCAGGAAGAACAGCTGTGCCTCCTCGACGGCACGGACCAACTCCCGTGCCTGCGAAGGCGTAAGGCGCTCGTGGGCGTCGTGGAGCAGCTCCACACCAGTGCCCACCCGCTCGCGTATCTCCCGCAGTACGGGCGGGACTTGGCGCAGATAGCTCAGCGAGTCCCAGCTGCCCGCGCGCAGTTCGCGTCGGCGTGCCTCGGCCGGGTCTGCGGGCGCGGTGCCGTAGGTGTCCGTGCCGGGCACCGCGACCTGCACGCGCACGTGCCGCCACCCCTCCTCCGCCGCGGCCAGGACCCGGTCGGCGATCTCACCCGCCTCCTGGCCGTCCACGTGCGTGTAGGCGTCGGCCGCGTCGCGGACCCGCCCGCCGAGCAGCGAGTACAGGGGCAGTCCCGCCGTCTTGCCCTTGATGTCCCACAGCGCGACGTCGATGCCGGCCAGCGCGTTATTGGCGATCGAACCCCCGCGCCAGTAGCCGCTGTTGAGCAGCAGCCGGTGCAGATCCTCGATGTCGCCAGGGTCGCGGCCCAGCAGCATGGGGCCCAGATAGTCGTCGACCACGGCACGGATCGCCGTGGTGCGCTGCGGATCGCTCGCGCAGCCCAGCCCGTACAGGCCCGGCTGGTTGGTCTCCACCCGGACGATCACGTACGGGCAGCCCTGCGGGGCGCAGGTGAAGGTGCGTACGGCGGTGACGCGGACCCCGTCCGCCGTGGTGGCGGACCAGGGGGCCGGGGCGAGGACGGGTCGCGGTGCGGTCGGAGCGGGCACGGGTCGCGGTGTGGGGGGAGCAGGCACGGGTCGCGGTGCGGGGGAAGCCGGAGAAGGAGACACGAGCGAAGTCCTGTTCAGTCGTGGCGGCCGCGGCGGACGGGGACCGTGCGCGGATTCTCGGGTTGTTACAGGCGTTGACACCGTACATCAACTCGATTTAGATACCCGTGGCTGAGCCGCCCCGCCCCTTTGTGCGCAGAGGGCCCAGGCAGAGGGCCCAGCACACTCCGGCACGTCAGCGGGCAGCGATTCGCCAGCGCGGACCGCGAGCCCCCTCGAGAAAGGGCCGCTTGCGTGAGTCACAGCCCTCCGTTCCGGCGCGACCGCCGCCGTCTCCTCGCCCTCGCGCCGGCCCTCGCCCTGGCCGCCGCGGGCTGCGGGCGCGGTCAGGGAGCCGGTGACGGCAACACCCTGACGATGTGGACGTTCAAGCAGTCCCACGTCAAGGCGCTCCAGAACGCCGCCACCCGCTTCACCGCGGCCACCGGCACCAAGGTCGGCGTGCAGGCCATCACCCCCGACGACGCGTTCCTGACCAAGGTGCAGGCCGCGGCGCGGACCAACGACCTGCCCGACGTCATGGAGGTCCACGCCAACGGCGACGACCTCTCCTTCGGCGGCGCGGGCCTGCTGGAGGACCTTCAGGACACTGTCGACGACACCTGGCTGGCCCGCTATCTGCCGCAGGTGCGCACGGACGGCACCGTCACCGAGCAGCAGTACGAGAACTCCCTCGTGGAGGGCGCCAAGACCATGGGCGTCAAGGAGGGCCAGCGCTTCAGCGTGCCGCTGACCGTCGGCACCTTCGGCATCGTCTACGCCGACCGCTCCCGACTGTCCGCCGCCGGCATCACCGAACCGCCCTCCACCTGGGAGGAGTTCATGGACGCGCTGGCCGCCGTGCACCGCACGGACCCGCGCACCGGCGGCATCACCATCGGCGTCAAACAGCCCTCCACCGCGCTGGAATGGCTGATGCAGCCGATGGCGTTCGGGATGCTCGGCAAGCAACGCTTCGAGGCGCTCTTCGGACGCGACGCGTCCAAGGGGTTCACCTCCGCGGACGGACAGCGAGTCCTGGAGACCTACGGGCAGATCACGCCGTACTGGATGCCAGGCACCGCGGCCAAGGCCATCGACGAGGCCGACCTCTCCTTCGCGCAGGGCAAGTCGTCGTTCCTGGTGGGAGGGACGTTCACGCTCGCCTTCCTCGCGGAGAACGGCCGTGACACCAAGGGCATCATGACCTTCCCGGTGCCCTCGCCCCGACGAGCCGTGATCCCTGGCCTCCAACTCTCGCCGTTCGCCCTGACCGGCCTGTCGGTCACCCGCACCTCCCCGCGCAAGCGGCAGGCCCTGGAGTGGCTGCGCTTCTTCTCCCGGCCCGACACCGCCGCCGCCTTCGGCCGGACCGCGCTCGACGTGCCGCCCAACACCCTCACCGGCGCCGACCGCACCGCCCTCGGCCCTCTGCTGACCGGCATGCTCGACACCTTCGGCACCGGCGACAACGCGTACAACGCCGGATACACCGCCTACCGCCCGAGCCTGTACGACGCGGGCAAAGTCGGCGCGGTCCTCGCCGAGTTCACCCCCCTGAAGTCGGCCAACGCTCGGCAGACCGGCAACCGCATGGGCTCCATGATCAAGTCGAACTGGGCGGAGCAGTAGCCATGACCCTCGACCTCCCCGCCTCCACGACCGGAGACCTGCCCGGCCCGACCCCGGCCCGCACGCGCCGCTTCACCAGCCGGGCCGAAGGCCCCCGCAGGTCGGCCCGGCTGCGCGAGACGGCCTGGGGCTACGCCTTCATCGCCCCGGCCCTGGTGCTCTTCGGCGTCATGGGCGTCTACACGATCGTCTATGGCTTCTCGCTCAGCTTCGCCCAGTGGAACGGCTTCTGGCCGCACTGGCGCTGGGTGGGCCTGAAGAACTACACCGACCTGCTCGGCAACAGCCCCACCTACGCGCCCATCGTCAGGACAGCCGCGGTCAACACCCTGTACGTGATGATCGCCGTACCCATCCTGACCGTCCTCGTCAGCTACCCGCTGGCGCTGGTCCTCAACTCGGTGCGGCGCCTGCAGGGCATCCTGCGCTCCATCTACTTCCTGCCGTACGTCACCAGCGGCATCGCCGTGTACTTCGCCTGGCAGTACATCCTCCAGCCGGACGGCGCGGTCAACCTGCTGCTGAAGTCAGTGGGCATGGGCTCGCTGTCCCAGCCGCAGGGCTGGCTCGGCAACCCCGACACGGCCCTGCCCACCCTCATCGTCGTCATGGTGTGGTCCGCCGTACCCGTCGCCACCCTCCTCTATCTCACCGGCCTGCAGTCGCTGGACGGTTCGCTGCTGGAAGCCGCCGCCCTCGACGGGGCCGGAGCGCTGCGCGTGGCCACGCACGTCGTCTGGCCGCTGATGCGCCCGATCACCCTCGTCATCACCCTGCTCAATCTGCGCGACGCGCTCCAGGGCTTCCAGCTGTTCCTGATCATGACCAACGGCGGGCCCGGCAACGCCACGGACGTCCTCGGCCTGGAGACCTACCGGCTCGCCTTCCTGTCCGAACTGTCGCCGACGCTGGGGCTGGCCAGCGCCCTGGGCTGGCTGCTGTTCGTCGCCGCCCTCGTCGTCGCCTTCATCAACCAGCGGGCCCTGCGGAGGCTGGGATGACCCTCACTCTGACCCCACGACCGGCCACCGCGCCCCGGACCCAGGCACCCCGGCGCGGAAAACCGGCCGGCGCCCTGGTCGCACGTACCGTCGTGGTCCTGGTCCTGGCCGCCTACGCGGCGATCAGCCTCTACCCGTTCCTGTGGATGGTGTCGGCCGCGTTCAAGACCAACGCCGAGGTCGTCTCCGGCGGCCACCTCATCCCGCACCACCCCACCGGCAGCACGCTCGCCGACACCTGGAACAAGCTCGACTTCTTCCACTACTTCACCAACAGCGTCAAGGTCACGGTGCTGACCACGGTCCTGGTCGTCGTCGTGTACGCGGCCGCCTCCTACGCCTTCGCCGTGCTGCGCTTCCCCGGAAAGCGCCTGTTCTACCGGCTGTTCCTGGCCCTGCTGTTCGTGCCCGGCGTCGTCACCCTGCTGCCGATCGTGCTGCTGGAGAGCAAGCTCGACATCCTCGGCACCCACTGGGGCCTGGTCCTGCCGTTCGTGAACGGCTCCGCGCCCCTGGCCGTGCTGATGCTGACCAACGCCTTCACCACGGTCCCCACCGAACTGCGCGAGGCCGCCCGTATCGACGGAGCGGGCGAACTGCGCATCTTCGCCCGCGTCTACCTCCCGCTGGCCCGCCCGGCATTGGTCACCATCGCCCTGCTGACGGCGATCCCGACCTGGAACGAGTACCAGCTCACGCGGATCTCGCTGAACGACCCGCACACCTACACCCTGCCGATCGCCCTCCAGGCCATGCAGTCGGAGAACGTCGTGCAGTACAACTCCCTGATGGCTGCCGCACTGATCATGGTGGTCCCGGTGATCGCCATCTTCCTGTGCGCCCAGCGCTACTTCGTGAACGGACTGATGGGAGCGGTCAAGGGATGACCTCGCAGCACAGGACCGCCGGTGACGTTCCCCGCACCGCCCTCGTCACCGGCGCCGCGGGCGGACTGGGCACCGCGGTCACCGCCCATCTCGCCGCTCGCGGATGGACCGTGGTCGGCACCGACGCCCGCCCGGTCGCGGACACCAAGCACCTCGCGGCCACCACCCAGGGCGACCTGAGCGACCCGGCAGCCGTCGAGGCCGCCTTCGACGCCACCGTCGAACTCGTCGAGCCCGGCGGCCGGTTGGACGTCGTCCACCTGGCCGCCGTCCCCGCACCGGGCATCGTCGACGAGTACGAGACGCTCCGCATCAACACCATGAGCGCGTACACGGTCTTCCAGGAAGCCGGCCGACGATCGGCCCACCGGATCGTCGGAGCCTCCAGCGCGGCCGCCGTCGGCCTGGCCTGGGCCGACCGCGACCAGGCCCCCCGCTATCTGCCGATCGACGAGAACCACCCCGACCTGACCGTCGACTCCTACGGCCTGTCGAAACAACTCAGCGAACAGGCAGCCGCGTTCACCACCCGTCGCTGGGGGACCACCACCGTCATGCTGCGGTTCCCGTTCGTCGGTGAGGGCCCCCGTCTTGAGGCGAGGCTCGCTGAAGTCGCCGACGACCCCGCCGCCAACCGCCGTGAACTGTGGGCCTGGCTGCACACCAAGGACGCCGCCGAGGCGGTACGAGCCGCGCTCACGGCGCCACTGACCGGACACCATGTCGTGAACGCCGCCGCACCGGACACCTCCGCCCGACTGCCCACGGGCGAACTGCTGCTGGCCCACTATCCCGACACCGCGATCCTGGCCGGCATCGGCCGCCACGGCTCCCTCTTCGACAGCACGCGCGCGCAGCGACTGCTGGGTTTCACCCCTGCCCACAGCTGGCGAACTCCGGTGGGCAGCGCACCGGTTACGCCCGGCAGCGGACAGCCCTGACCGACGTATCTCCGATTCTGGCCTCACTCCCCCCACCGCACCGAGAGGACCCCACCCATGGCCATCACCCGCCGCCAGGCTCTCGCCCTGGCCGCAGGAACCGTCTCAACGGCCGCCCTGTCGACGGCCGTTGCCCGAGCCGCCACCCAGACCTCGCTGCGGACCGTCGCCAGCCCCGTCGGTGACGTGGTCGGCAAGGTCACCGTCGGCTACCAGGGTTGGTTCGCCTGCAGCGGCGACGGCGCCCCCATCAACGGCTGGTGGCACTGGAGCCCCGACATGTCCAAGGCCCCGGCCCCGGGCGCCAACAGTGCGAAGTCGTGGCCCGACGTGCGCGACTACACCGCCACGTACCGGACCAACATGCCCAACCTGAACGGCGGTTCCCCGGCGGTGCTCTTCTCCTCCTGGGACCAGCAGACCGTCGACACCCACTTCCGCTGGATGCGCGAGAACGCCATCGACACCGCGGCCCTCCAGCGCTTCAACCCGTTCGGGGGCGAGGGCCCCACCCGCGACGCCATGGCGCAGAAGGTCCGTTCCGCCGCCGAGGCCAACGGCCGCAAGTTCTACATCATGTACGACGTCACCAACTGGACCTCGATGGCGAGCCAGATCAAGGAGGACTGGACGAGCAAGATGTCCGCGCACACCCAGTCCTCGGCCTACGCCCAGCAGAACGGCAAGCCCGTGGTGTGCATCTGGGGCTTCGGCTTCAGCGACGACGCCCGGCCGTTCGGCGCCGCCGAGTGCCTCGACGTCGTCAACTGGTTCAAGAACCGAGGCTGTTACGTCATCGGAGGCGTCCCCACCCACTGGCGCACCGGCACGGAGGACTCACGGCCCGGCTTCGCCGACGTGTACCACGCCTTCCACATGCTGTCCCCGTGGATGGTCGGCCGCATCGGCACCGCCGCAGACTCCGACAACTTCTACCAGAACGTCAACCAGCCCGACCTCACCGACTGCGCCGCCCACGGCATCGACTACCAGCCCTGCGTCCTCCCCGGCGACCTGCAGGACCGCCAGCGCGCCCACGGCGACTTCATGTGGCGGCAGTTCTACAACATGGTCCGGCTCGGCGCCCAGGGGATCTACATCTCCATGTTCGACGAGTTCAACGAGGCCAACCAGATCGCCAAGACCGCCGAAACCGCGGCCGACGTGCCCGCCGGGTCGGGCATCTTCGCCCTCGACGAGGACGGCACGTCCTGCTCCGCGGACTACTACCTCCGCCTGACCGGAGACGGCGGACGGATGCTCAAGGGCGAGATCGCCCTGACTTCGCAACGCCCCACACCCGTACGGGTCTGAGCACGTAGGGGCTCGGCCCGCCGAGACCGACAGGCGCCTGACATCCGGCGATCCGGGTAACGTGCGACCGAGTCGTCACGGGGGAGATGTCAGCACATGAACGCGCCACGACCAGCATCAGGAACGGAACCGACCGACGGATCCGCCGTCAGGATCGGAGCGCTCGTTCCGCTCACTCGGCCCGGCTGGGTCGAGGCGGGCCGGCACTTGCTGGCCGGACTCGAGCTTGCCGTCGGCGAAGTCAATGACGCCGGCGGCATCGCCGGAAGCCCGGTCGAACTGGTGGTCCGGGACACTGCGGCGGATCCGCAGAAGGCCACGGCGGCCGTGGACGAACTGGCCCGCCTGGGTGTCGTGGCCTTGGCGGGGGAGTACCACAGCGTCGTCGCCCGGGCGGCTGCCGCCAGGGCCGACGCCCTGGGCGTGCCGTTCTTGTGCTCGTCCGCGGTACTCGACGCCCTCACCGACGAGCCCACGGAGTGGGTCGCGCGCCTGGCCCCGCCGCAGTCGCGCGGCTGGCGGGTCTACGCGGACTTCCTCCTCGGCGCGGGGCACAGCCGTATCGCAGTGGCATCCCAACCGAGCGTGTATTGGGCGTCCGGGATCCGCATCCTGCGCGACCACTTCGCTCCACACGGCGGCACCGTCACCGAACTCGACATGAGCGCGCTCACCTCTGCGGAGGTGTGCGACGCACTCGTCGGCCACCGTGCGACTGCTCTCCTGATTCTGGCTGGGTTTCCGGAGCCTGCCGTGTCGATCGTCAAGGCGGTCCGCGGCGATCAGCGCCTGGCCGAAGTGATGATCGGTGCTCCGGCCGGGCAACCGGAGTTCGCGGAGTGGGCGAGGCTGTTGAGCGACGACGGCGCCGGGGTTCCGTTCCTGCGCTACCTGCCGGAGGCCCTCAGCCCTCTCGGCGCACGAGTCGAGAAGGCGTTGGGCGAGCGACTGGACGAAGCGCCCTCCTTCGTCGCCTTCGAGGGCTACGACACGATCACCGTCCTCGCCGAGACGCTGCGCTCGCAGGGCGTGGACCGGGCGCGTATCGCCGAATCCTGGGGGCGCGTCGCGGTCGAAGGGACGCGCGGACAGATTCGGTTCTCCCGTGTGGAAGGCATCAGCGTGTGGCAATGGGGCTCGGCCCCGGTGCAGATCGTCGACCGCGATCCGGCGGAGCCTGGTCGCTTTCGGATCCTTCACACCGGCTGAGGGACCGGGCTCTTGCGATCCGGTGTACCTGAAAAACGATACGGAGGTCCGGAACCGTGGGGCGGTTCCGGACCCCCGCGATTCAAGTGAGCGGATCAGTGCAGGTAGGCCCCGCAGTGAAAGGCGGTCAACCACTCGTGTGAGCTGATGTTGTCGTTGACCACCACACCGCTGGTGAACCAGTCATCGGTCAGGTTGTCGGCGTACAGCTCGCCGGGTGCGAGACAGGTGTGACCGCCCACCAAGCCCGCGTCCTCCCAGAACACGACGTGGTCGTTGCCGCCGACGAAGCCGCGGTTCATGACGGAGGTCGCCTTGTCGTTGGCCGCCGCACCCCAGTAGGAACTGCTGCCCGGTGTACTGATCAGCAGAGTGCCCGTGCAGTCCAGGTCCTGCCAGGCGTACATGAAGCCGTTGCGCGCGCCCCACTTGCTGTTGCAGCCGGGGCCCGGGACGCCGCTCTCGGCTGCCTGCGCGGCAGTGGCGGGTACGGCGAGACCGAGGGCGGCGAGCCCCAGGACCGCGGCGGTGGCGGTGAACTTGCGCATGCTGGTTCCCTTCGTTGGTCACTGTCTTTGTGGTGATGGGCATGCTTCGGTGCCGGTCCGCCTGGCTGAATTGCCGGCGTGCCCGCACCGACGGGCGGTGTCCGTCCGTGGCGTGAGGTGGTCAGTCCCGCTCCGGAACGATCCGCACCGCCCGGTCGTAGGCCCGCTGACCGAGGCGTCGGTAGGTGTCGATGTCCGCGCCGAACCGGTCGCGCAGGCGGTTCAGGTAGTACGTCTCCCGAGCCGTCGCCACGGGACCCAGGGAGGTCTTACGGGCGCAGGTCGCGTCTGCCACGGCGGTCTTCCGCTCGGCGGTGAAGGCCTCCTCGGCGCGGGCCGCGCCCAGTCGGCCGGTCTGGACGCGGACGGCGTCACGGGCTGCTTGGGGATCCTTGAAGGGGTGTCCCGCTTGCTCCATGCACCGCGACCAGGCGCGGATGGCGGAGCTGAGTTTCCGGTCGCGCATGAGCCGGTCGCCGTAGAGGGCACTGAGGCCGGTGGCGATCTTTCCCGTGCGAAACCACACGGCGGGGTCGCCGTAGAGCCTGCGTTCCGCCTCCTCCGTGCAGCCGCCGAGGCGTTTGCTGATCTCTCCACCGCGGGGCAGCGGGGCCGTGAGCATGCGGGCGCTGTCGCCGCCGTCCAGGGCGGTGTCGAAGGCGGTGCGGCGCGACGCGGAAAGGCTCAGCCGGTAGGTGCCGTTGGGGTTGCGCTCGTGGACACGCTGGTTTCTCTCGTCGATGCGGCCGCCGTACCCGTACGTGCGGGCCCAGGCCACGTCGTCCTGCACGTAGCGCACCGGGCGGCTCTCCTGGAGCGTCAGGCCACGGTCCTCCCAGTAGGCGAAGCCGTGGCGGGACATGCACTGCCTGGTCAGATGCTGCTGTGCGTCGGAGACACGTAGTTCCTGCTGCCAGTCCAGTGCCCGGGGACGCGGTGGCGGATCCTGCTGCGCCCCGCCGTCGGCGCATCCGGCCGTGGCCGCCAGAGTGGCCGCCATGACCGCACACAGTGACATGAGTGCACGTCTCATCGACCCCAATTCCCCTTTCCTGCGCGGACGGTTACGGCTGTGAAGGTGCCCCCGCCATGGGCGGGGACGAGGCGCGGCCCGCCGCACCCTTGGGCCGTGCGTCAGTACGGTGCAGTCGTCGACGGAGGCACCGCACTATGTTTCGGGCTGGACCGAAACTCCTGCCGGGACACCGGCGAGAGCGGGCCGAACCGGCCGAGCACCTGGCCGGAAGTGGCCTGGACCAGCGCGTTCAACTGAGAGATCTTGTTCCGGAACGCGCCGGACGTCCAAGCGTGAAGCCGTCGGCACCGGGGGATGACCTTTGGCACTGCGCTTTCACATGACCAGTGACGATCTGGCACGCGTCCGGGTCGCGGCAGAAGCTGAGCCGTTGTGGGAGGTGCTGCTCAGCGCGCATCTGCTCGGCAAGACCGAGGGCGCTCTCGTGTTCGACCGGTGGCGCCGACGCACTCGGCCGAGGCTGGCGCCGCAGATGCGGCCGCTGCTCATGCTCGCGCCGCCGTGGGGCTACTCGCCGGACTTCCTCACACCGTCCGACCCGCTGCCCGACATCGGCACCGCTGTCGACCGCGTGCTCAGCACGCCCCGCGGGCGGCTGCGGGCGGACATGGATCAGCTGGCGGCGGGACAGGCACCGACGACATGGGTCTCCGCGATGCGTGACGCCGAACCGGGTGCTCTCAAGCTGCTGGGTACCGCGCTGACGGGGTACTACCGACACGCGGTGGAACCCTATTGGGGGCAGATCAGGGAAAGCGTCCGAGCCGAGAGGAACCGACTCGGGCGCGCGTTCCTCACCCACGGCGTCGAAGGTGTCCTGACCGCCCTGCGTCCCATGGCGCTGTGGGAACCACCTGTACTTTCCCTGCCGCTTCATCCCGCCGACCGCGACATCCACCTCGCGGGACGAGGACTGACCCTGATCCCCTCCTTCTTCTGCTGGCGCGCACCGACCACGCTGAAGAACGCCGAGGGCCCGCACGTCCTCGTCTACCCGGTCCAGCACGACCTGGCATGGCTGAACCCGAACATGGAACACGCTCACGCCCCGCTCTCCGCGCTGATGGGCCGTACGCGAGCGACCGTGCTCATGGCGCTCGCCGAACACCCGGCCTCCACCACCGAGTTGGCCGGCAAGGCTCGGATCTCACCGGCCTCCGCGAGCGAGCACGCCACCGTGCTCAGAGACGCCGGGCTCGTCGTCTCCCGCCGCTACGGCACCCGCGTCTACCACGAACTGAGCGTCCTCGGCGTGGAGTTGTGCAGCAGCCGTTGATCAAGGGGGTTGTCGCGGCGCGGTCCCTGACGCCCTGCTCGGGTCTTGACGCGCGGTCCAGCGGTCGGTACGTACACAAGCAGAGCTTTGGTATGGACCAATTCGATGCAGTCTCTTGCGCCCATCCGGCGCCCAACCCCCCTGGAGACAGCAATGCGCAGACCCTCGACACTTCTCGCCCTGTTGGTGGGAGTGCTGCTCGCCGTCCTGGCCCCACCGGCCTCCGCCGCCACCACGCCCACGGCGACCTTCGCCCAGACCTCGACCTGGTCCGGCGGCTACCAGGGCGCGTACACCGTCACGAACTCCGGCAGCACCACGCTGTCCGCCTGGACCGTCGAATTCGACCTGCCCTCCGGCACGACGGTCGGCTCGTACTGGGACGCGCTGCTCACCCAGAGCGGGAGCCACTACACCTTCAAGAACCGCGAGTACAACGGCACTCTGGCACCGGGCGCGTCCGCCGCCTTCGGCTGGGTGTCGGCCGGCACCGGCACGCCGACGAACTGCAAGCTCAACGGCGGGTCGTGCACCGGCAGCACCGACACCACGGCGCCCAGCGTGCCGGGCGGAGTGACCGTCGGCTCGGCGACCGGCTCCTCGCTGACCGTGCGGTGGACGGCGTCCACCGACAACTCCGGGTCCGTCGCCGGATACGAGGTCTCGCGCGACGGCGCAACGCCCGTCACCGTCACCGGCACGTCGTACACGGCCACGGGGCTCCAGGCGAGTACGGCCTACGCGTTCCGCGTACGGGCCCGGGACGCGGCGGGCAACCTCTCCGCCTACAGCACGTCCGTCACCGGCACGACCACCGCGGGTGGCGGCCAGCAGCCGAGCGGCGGTCTGTCCACCGCGCCGTACGTCGACATGGGCGCGTGGCCCACGCCGAGCATGCCGGCCATGGCCTCGGCGAGCGGGATCAAGAACTACACGATGGCCTTCATCACCGCCTCGGCCTGCAAGGCGATGTGGTTCAACGCCTATGACCCGCGGGCCGGTTGGGCCAAGGACCAGATCGACGCCATCCGAGCCGGCGGCGGCGATGTCAAGGTCTCCTTCGGCGGCGCCAGCGGCATCGAACTGGCGCAGGCCTGCTCCACCGTGGACGCGCTCTACGCCGAGTACAACGCGGTCGTGAACGCGTACGGACTGAAGTACGTCGACTTCGACATCGAAGGTGCCGCCACCGCCGACCCCACCTCCGTCGCACGTCGCTCGCAGGCCATCGCCCGCCTCCAGCAGGCCCACCCCGACCTGCGGGTGTCGCTGACCCTGCCGGCGCTCCCGGAGGGCCTGACGACGGACGGCCTGAACGTGGTCCGGTCGGCACGCGATGCCGGCGTGAACCTCGACGTCGTCAACGTGATGGCCATGGACTACTACCGCAACGTCGACTACGGCGACGCCGCCGTGCAGGCCGCACAGAGCACGTTCGCCCAGCTCAAGACGTTGTACCCGGGCAGCAGTGACGCCCAGATCTGGGCCAAGGTCGGCGTCACGCCCATGCTCGGGCAGAACGACGACGGTCACATCTACGACCAGGCCGACGCCCGCCAACTGGTCGCCTTCGCCAAGAGCACGCATCTCGGGGAGCTCGCCTTCTGGGAAGCGACCCGTGACCGCAACGCCTGCACGGGCGCGCTGTACATGTGCACCAACATCGCGCAGTCGCCGTACGAGTTCGCGAAGATCTTCGCGGGCTACACCGGCTGACGAACCGAACGCCCCCGTGCGCGGCCGACGGACCGTCCCGCGCACGGGGCGCACGGACCGATGGTCGACCTGTCCGCCGACCACCGCTGCGTGGCACCGCCCCTCCCACTCGGCGCACACCGTCGCGCGATGCACCTCGACGTGGACCTGTCGCTGCCTGGAGTGGCCCGGCTGGTCGCGGAGTTTCTCGACCGACTCGATCTACGGGATGTGACCCTTGTCGGCAACGACACCGGCGGGGCCCTCGTCCAGTTGCTCATGGGTGACGGCGTCGCCCGCGTAGGGCGAGCCGTGCTCGTCTCCTGCGATGCCTTCGACAACTTCCCGCCGGGTCTGACGGGCCGGACACTCGTGCTCGCGGGCAGGCTCTCGCCCCGGATGTTCGGGCTGTTCATGCAGCAGATGAGGCTGAAGACGATCCGGCGGCTCCCGATCGCGTTCGGGTGGCTGACCCGACGCGGAGACGCCGCCACTCTTCGATGGTCGAGGCCGGTCATGCGGCAGGCCGACATCCGCCGGGACACCGTACGAGTGCTACGAGCCGCAGCGGCGGACACCGAGATCCTGTCGAAGGCGGCCGAACGCCTGACGACCTTCGAACGACCCGCGCTGGTGGTCTGGGCGAGCGAAGACCGGGTGATGCGCCCCGAACACGGTCGGCGCCTGGCCGAACTCCTTCCGCAGGGACGGCTGGTCGAGGTCGAAGACAGCTACACGCCCCCTGGATCAGCCGGCCCGACTCGCCCAGCTCGTCCGGGAGTTCACGCACACATCGGACACGGCGGAACGGCACCCGTTGGCGTGACCGTTGGGCAATTTTTCGTGTGGTCTTCACCTGGGGGAGTGGGGACACGTTTCGCCGTATGGGCTGTGATCGACGCAAGCGTTCAGCCAGTCGCTCCCCTTGCAGCAGCCGTGAGGATCCATGAACGAGAACGAGACCAAGGTCATCGTGCCGTCGAGGCCGGGCGTGGCTCCGGGACACCCGCGTCGACGG
>NZ_JBSFLV010000074.1:0-47308 GCF_053599215.1 Streptomyces sp. NPDC001002
GCCCCCCCCTTACACCTCCCCCCCCACACAACCCTTGTTCCCTCCCCCGCGGCTTTCCGTTTTGTAGTCTGGCGGGGGGGGGGGGGGGGGGACGGCATCGGTGAGATGCCGTTCCGCCCGTCCCCTGTCTGCCGCTGTGTGTGGTCGTCGGCCGGGAGTTCAGTCCTGGCGGCAATCGTGGTGGTGGTCCTGGGGGCGGTCCCGGAGGATCCCTTCGACGATCCCCGCCGCCTGTTCCGGGTGCTCCTCGAACCAGGTGCCGAGATGTTCTTGGACGGCTTCCCCGACGCAGGTGCGCACAGGCGTGTTGCTGAGCAATGTCCGCGTGGCGCCGCAGAGTTCGACTTGGTCGAGCTTCACCGAAACCACCGCAGCGAGGTGCGCGCCCACCCGGTCGGCCCCGGGGCCGGGATCAACTGCCGTCAGCAGCTCCCGCTTTCGCGCGTAGGCCGAGACCGCGGCCGTCACACCGTCGTAGAAGCCCTCCACGTGCGTGCCGCCCTCGTGAGTGACGAGGCTGTTGGCGAAACTGTGTACCGGCTTCTGGCGGCTGCGCCAGGCCAGGGCGACCTCCATCGTCCCCGCCATCCGCGGGTCCTCCCGTTCGAAGCCGATGACGTCCGGAGGTGCGCCCAACCCCTCCGCGGTGAGAGCGGCCACGAAGTCCCGTGCACCGTCCGGGAATTGGAACCGCACCGCCCGGGTCCCTCCCACCGGACGTTCGTCGGTCAGTGAGATGTCCAGGCCCCGGTTGAGGAAGGCCACCTGTCGCAGACGCTCCGCCAGTACGGCGAACGAACACTCCGTCGTTCCGAAGATCTCGGTGTCGGGCCAGAAGGCGAGGGTCGTCCCGCTTCCGGTCGCCGGTCCCACGGTCGTGGGTGGCGCGAGAGCGACACCGCGCGCGTACTCCTGGACCCGATGTGTCCCCTCGTGCCGCACCTCGGCCGTCAGTCGGCTCGACAGGGCGTTGACGACGAAGAGCCCCACACCGAGAGGGGCCAGGAACACGACGCGCCGGCCGCTGGACTCGGGCCCGGTGCGCAAGCTGGTCAGCAGGCTTTCGAGGCCCAGTTCACCGGTGACTCCGTCGCCCGGGTCCTCGAAGGGAACTCCGGGCCCGTCATCGGCGACCCGCACCCCGCCGTCGGCCGTGAGCGTGACGTCGATACGGCCGCCTCCCTTGGCCAGTGCTCCGTTCACCGCGTGGCCGACGGCATCGAGCACCATCTGCTGCAGGCCGCGTTCGGTCGTCGACCCCACATACATCCCGGGCCGTTTGCGCACGGCCTCCGGCCCCTCCAAGACCTCGATCCGGGCAGCCTCGTACCCCATGCCATCCCCACTCACGAAAACCCCTCCCATGGCGTCCGGCAGATGTCCCCACCCTAGGAGAAATCCAGGAAAACACCAGGTCAGAGCCCTTTTGGTGAAGCCGCGTGCGAGCAGGTGAGGGCCCGTCAGGGGGAGGCCGGAGCAGGGCGCGGACACCGCCTCCGTGGCCCGTCCGGGAGCCCGCCGAGGCCCCGTACGACCCCGTTCAGGGCGCCGCCGAGGCCTCTATTTTTGCCCAGTACGCGGGTTCGAGTCGTCGCCGATGACGGTGGCGGACGGGCCCGGAGGTGCGTTCTGGGGCTTCGCGTACGTAAGAACAGTCACCGGGCGACCACCCGGCTCGACGCAGGGAGAATTCATGTACGGGGAAGACGCGGCGAAGACCCACTTCGCTCAATGGCTGCTGGGGCACGCTCGGTCGGCCGGGTACGACGTCGAGGCAGCCGGTATGCGCGCGACGCTCCTGATCGTCACGTCGATGGCCTTGTCCGGAGGCCTGGACGCCGCGATCACGGCGAGCATGGCGGCGGGACTCGCCGTCACTCCGCAGGAGTTGACCGACGCCTACACCGACGAGATGCACGAGTTCCTGCGCGCGAGACGGGAGTCCGAACTCGCGGGTCTGCGGTCCCATCCGGACCTGGCCGGCCTGGAGCAGACGCTGGACAGGATCGAGCACGGCGCGTAGGGCTGCGCCGCGGTGTGCTGAACTCCCGGGATGCAGGGGCGACGGCAGGGGTACAGGGTCGCGGGCCGGGATACAACTACTCCGACGATCACCACAACTCGTTCAGGGCGGTACTTGAGATGACGGAACTGACGGTCACGCTCGACCTCGAAGGGGTCACCGACAAGGCGGGCCTGATGGACCGGTGCGCCCGCGCCCTGGCGCTGCCCGACTGGTTCGGCCGCAACTGGGACGCCCTCGCCGACAGCCTCTCCGACCACACGGTGTGGCCCGACGGCGCCGTCGAACAGGGGCTCCTGATCGTCGTACGGAACTGGCGACCGTATGCCGAGGCGCGGCCCGGAGAGTGGCGGACGGCGGTGGACGTCTTCGGTGATGCGGTGGATCGGACGGCGGCGCTTTCGATCGTTCTCGCGCTCGGCGGGGCTTAGTCGGCTCACGCCGGCGTAGCGCTTGGAGGTTCCTCTGAATGCGCCCCTGACCTGCCTGGACGATGCTCCCGGGCAGCGCATTCCGGTTGTCGTGGGACAATGAAGTACGTGCTCTTCCCCCTGGCTGACCTGTCCGGGGACCACCTCTGATCGACTGGGATGTGCAGCACGTGCGTTTCCTCAACGACATCCGGCCCCCGTACGACCTGACCTACGACGACGTCTTCATGGTCCCGAGCCGCAGCGCCGTCGGCTCGCGGCAGGGCGTGGATCTCAGCTCCCCGGACGGGACGGGCACCACGATCCCGCTGGTCGTCGCCAACATGACCGCGATCGCCGGCCGGCGCATGGCCGAGACCGTGGCCCGGCGGGGCGGGCTCGTGGTGATTCCGCAGGACATCCCGATCGAGGTCGTCACCGACGTCGTCTCCTGGGTGAAGAGCCGCCATCTGGTCCTGGACACCCCGATCCGGCTGACCCCGCACCAGACCGTCGCCGACGCGCTCGCCCTGCTGCCCAAGCGGGCGCACAACGCCGGTGTCGTCGTCGACGACAGCGGGCGGCCCGTCGGTGTCGTCACCGACCAGGACCTCACCGGCGTCGACCGCTTCACCCAGATCGGCCTGGTCATGTCCCGTGACCTGCTGCTGCTCGACGCGGACATCGACCCGGGCGAGGCCTTCAACCGGCTCGACGCGGCGAACCGGCGGTACGCGCCGGCGGTCGACAAGGAGGGCCGGCTCGCCGGCATCCTCACCCGCAAGGGCGCCCTGCGCGCCACGCTCTACACACCGGCCACCGACGCGAACGGCAGGCTGCGCATCGCCGCCGCCGTCGGCATCAACGGCGACTTCGTGCAGAAGGCCAAGCAGCTGCTGGACGCCGGCGTCGACACGCTCGTCATCGACACGGCCCACGGCCACCAGGAGTCGATGATCAGCGCGATCAAGCAGGTACGCGCCCTCGACCCGCAGGTCCCGATCGCGGCCGGCAACATCGTCGCCGCGGAAGGGGTCCGGGACCTGATCGAGGCGGGCGCCGACATCATCAAGGTCGGGGTCGGACCGGGCGCGATGTGCACCACCCGGATGATGACCGGCGTCGGCCGGCCGCAGTTCTCCGCTGTGCTGGAGTGTGCGGCCGAGGCGAAGAAGTACGGCAAGCACGTGTGGGCCGACGGCGGTGTCCGGCACCCGCGTGACGTGGCGATGGCGCTGGCCGCCGGGGCGTCGAACGTGATGATCGGCTCCTGGTTCGCGGGCACGTACGAGTCGCCGGGCGACCTCCAGCAGGACGCGAACGGGCGGCTCTACAAGGAGTCGTTCGGCATGGCGTCCGCGCGGGCCGTGCGCAACCGCACCTCGGACGAGTCGGCGTACGACCGGGCCCGCAAGGCGCTGTTCGAGGAGGGCATCTCCACCTCTCGCATGTTCCTCGACCCGGCCCGCCCGGGCGTCGAGGACCTGATCGACTCGATCATCGCGGGCGTCCGCTCCTCCTGCACCTACGCCGGCGCGGGCTCCCTGGAGGAGTTCGCCGAGAAGGCGGTCGTCGGCATCCAGAGCGCGGCCGGGTACGCCGAGGGCAAGCCGCTGCACGCCAGCTGGTGACCCAAGTCCCTTACCGATGGCCCCCGTTCCTCGAATGGCGGGGGCCATCGGTGTGTCCGGACATCAGGTACGTCAAGCCCTCTTGACGTCAAGCCTGCCTGACGCAATCGTGGAACCATGACGACACCGCAGAGCATCGAGCCGCAGCACACCCTGCTCACCGCCGTCGCCCGCCTCGACGACCTGCGCGTCCGCGAGTCCCTGGGACCCGAGGACCTCGAACGGGCCGAGCTGCTCGAACTGCTCGCGCTGAGCGAGGTCGTGGCCCAGAAGGCCGCGTACGGACGGCAGTTGACGGTGCGCGCGGCCCGGGAGGCCGGCGCCTCCTGGTCGCAGATCGGGGCCGCGCTCGGCACCAGCAAGCAGGCCGCGTGGGAGGCGCACACCCGGTGGATCGACACGCAGGAGGCGGCCCACGGGCGGCCCGGGCAGTTGGGGTTCGACGCGGCCGACGCCGCCGAGGCGCGGGCCCTCGCGGGGGAACCGGACGAGCGCTGAGCAGTGGCTGCCCGGGGAGGTGGTGCCGGGGCGGACTTCGGAGTCCGGAGGGCAGCGGCCTCGTGTTCTACTTCGTATACGGCCAGCGCCGCATCACCTGCGGCCGCCGCCGCTCCCGTATTCGCGCCACCCGAGAAGTGAACGACCCACTGTGCTGAACGATCTCGACGAACGCATCGTGCACGCCCTCGCCGAGGACGCCCGTCGCTCCTACGCGGACATCGGGCAGTTGATCGGCCTGTCGGCGCCCGCCGTGAAGCGACGGGTGGACCGGCTGCGGGCCAGCGGCGCCATCACCGGCTTCACCGTGCGGGTGGACCCGGCGGCGCTCGGCTGGGAGACCGAGGGGTTCGTCGAGATCTACTGCCGGTCCAACACCTCGCCGGAGACCATCCAGCGAGGCCTGGAGCGCTACCAGGAGGTCGTGGCCGCGTCGACCGTCACCGGTGACGCGGACGCCGTCGTGCAGGTCTTCGCCTCCGACATGCGGCACTTCGAGCGGGTCCTGGAGCGGATCGCCGGGGAGCCGTTCGTCGAGCGCACCAAGTCGGTGCTGGTGCTGTCACCGCTGCTGCGCCGCTTCTCGTCGGGCTCGCCCACGTAGTCCCGGGAGTATTCCCCGGACGGATCCGCCGACCGTGTCTACCATCGGTGACATGACCTGGCGACATTGATCCACCAGCCGTGCCTCCCGAGGGCCGCCTCGGACGCCGTACCTCCGGCATCCGATCCGTCCCTGCGGGAAGGCCTCATGACACTCTCACCTGCGCGTGTGCCCGTCACCGTCGGCGTTCGCCGGCTCACGGCCACGCTGTACGGCTACGCGTTCCTGGACGACTTCGTCCTGCTCTACCCGGTGTACGCGCTGCTGTTCAGCGACACCGGACTGTCCGTCTGGCAGATCTCGTCCCTCTTCGCCCTCTGGTCGCTCACCGGCGTGTTCCTGGAGGTGCCCTCGGGCGCCTGGGCCGACGCCGTGTCCCGGAAACTGCTGCTGTGGCTCGGCCCGCTGCTCACCGCGGCCGGCTTCGCCCTGTGGGTGCTCACCCCCTCGTACTGGGCCTTCGCCCTCGGCTTCGTGCTGTGGGGCGCGCGCGGAGCGCTGGGTTCCGGCGCGCTGGAGGCGCTTGTCTACGAGGAACTGGAGCGGCTCGGCGCGGCCGACCGGTACGCCCGGATCATGGGCCGCGCCCGGGCGGCGGGCCTGGTCGCCGTGATGGCGTCGATGGGGCTCGCCGGTCCGGTCTTCGCGTGGGGCGGCTACCCGGCGGTGGGCGCGGCGAGCGTGCTGGCCTGCGTGGCGACCGCGGCGACGGCGACGCGGTTCCCGGAGCACCGGGTCATCTCCCCTTCCGGAGGCGGGAGTTGGGCGGCGACCTTGCGCTCCGGGCTCGCCGAGGTCCGCAAGGACCGCTCGCTGCGCGGGGCGTTGCTGCTCATCCCCGCGGTGGGTGCCGTCTGGGGCGCCCTCGACGAGTACACGCCCCTGCTGGTGCGCGACACCGGCGTCGCGGAGACGACGGTGCCGTATCTGCTGCTGCTGATCTGGACCGGCGCCACGGCCGGGAGTCTGCTCGCCGGACCCTTCGAGCGGCTGGGTACGACGGGGCTCGCGGCGCTGCTCGCGGGCGCCGGAATCGCCCTGGCCGCGGGGGCGCTGACGCGGACGACGGTCGGTCTCGGCCTGGTGGCGGTGGCCTTCGGCGGCTTCCAGCTGGCGACCGTGCTGGCCGACGTCCGGCTCCAGCAGCGCATCGACGACGACACCGGACGGGCCACGCTGACCTCGGTCGCGAGCCTGGGCACCGAACTGGGCACGGTGGCCGTCTACGCCGGGTACGCGACGATCGCCACCGGCGCCTCCAACGGCACCGCTTTCGCGGTGTTCGCGGTGCCGTATCTCGTGACGGCGTCGGTGCTGGCGGTCGGTCGATCGGCGCGGTCGTCGCGGTCCAGGCGGAGTGACCCGTAGCTTGTGCCACGTTTCACTACCGGCGAGTAGGAACAGTCGGTAACGTCGTCCGCAAAGAATTCCGCACCTCACGGGCAACGATTTCCGTACCTCACGGGCGGCCACCGGCGCTGGTGCTGCCGCCCGAAGGGGTGTTGGCTGAGGGCGAGGACGGCACGTCTCGGCCTCCCCGCGTGGCCCCAGCGGCCCCGCGCGAGGAGAACCCCGAGGAGACACGCGCCGTCCTCGGGGCCTTCCGACGGGGTCTCGCCCGAGGCCGCCGAGGCTTGCCCTGGACTCCGACCCCACGTGGCGAACCGACAACGAGAAAGGCAAGGACCCCGCCGATGCCCCGTGACCGGAGCCCCGAATCTTCCCTCAGCCTCGCCACGCCCGCCGACACCCCGGGCACCGGCCTCGGCTGGCTGCTCGACGATCTCGTCGCCCGGACCGGACAGGTCCGCCAGGCCGTGCTGCTCACCGCCGACGGCCTGCCCCTCAGCGCCTCTGACGGCATGCGCGCCCGGGACATCGAGCACCTCGCCGCCATCTGCGCCGGCTTCCACGGCCTGGCCGGTTCGGCGGGGGAGCGGTTCGGGGCGGGGCAGATCCGGCAGACCATGGTGATGCTCGACGACGCGTACCTCTTCATCACCCCGGCCGGCGACGGCAGCCGGCTTGCCGTGCTGAGCGAGGCGCAGACGGACGTCGGTCAACTCGCCCACGAGCTGGGCCTCCTGGTCCGCCGCGTGGGCCGGCACCTGGCCGCCGCCGTACGGTCGGCCGAGGCCCCGGCAGGCCCGTGACCCGACGGTGAGAGACGAGCACTGGTACGAGGGCGAGACAGGGGCGCTGGTACGCCCCTACACCGTCACCGGGGGCCGCACCCGCCCCTCCGACCGGCATCACATCGACCTGATGTCGCAGGTCACCGGGCTGCCCCCGGTCGGCACGGCCCCTGGCCTCGACCACGCCGGCGCCTGCCTGCTGGCCCTGCTCCAGCGCGGCCCGCGGCCCGTCGTGGAACTCGCCGCGGACGCCGACCTGCCGCTGACCGTCGTACGCGTCCTGCTCGGCGATCTGGCCGAGGCCGGTCTCGTACGGATCGACCCGCCGCGGCCGGCGTCTACGGTGCTGCCGGCCGCCGACCCCGAGCTGCTGCGGGAGATCGTGGAGCGGTTGCGGGAGATCTAGCGGTCCGAACGCGGGGCTTCCGAGAGCTTCAGGGCCCTGCGTCTGCCTCAGGACCCCGGGGCTAGAAGTTCGGCTCCCACGGCACCACCGTGAAGTCGCCCGTGCCCTGCTTCACCTTCTCGAAGGGGGCCGAACTGATGCACTTGGGCAGGTCCTTGGGGCCCAGGTCCTCGGTGGTGGCCCAGCTGTAGCCGAGCCGGTCGCGCCGGCCGAGGTCGTGGACCGTGACGCCGACCCGGGTGCCCTTGGCGCCGGGGAGGTCGGAGTCGGTGACGATGCCGGAGACGACGGCCACCTTGCCGCCGGTGACCAGGCAGTCGACCTTGGCCTTCGCCCAGGCGCCGTCGCCGTTCAGATAGTGGCTCCACTCGAAGGTGCCGGTGGCCTTCATCGGGTCGGCGTTGTCCTTCGCCGCGAGGTGGGCGTCGAAGGAGAAGGTGATGTCGTCGCCGAGCGAGCGGTAGAGCTTCGCGGTACCGGTGAGGGCGGCGGCCTCGCGCTGCGGCCTGCCCTCGGCGCCCGACGCGACGGCGGATCCCGCCGCCACGGCGGAACCCGTCAGACCGGCGGTGAGCAGGAGCGCGACCCCGAGCACGGCGACCTTCGTACGACGCTGCATGACGGACCTTTCTGCAGGTGAAGCGGACGGTCACCACTCTCCCGGCGCCGCCTCGCCGCCACATCACGCGCGAGTAGGCACCCCGCCTCCGCCGTCCGGCGGGGAACCGGCCGTGACCTGCGCCTCAAGGAGGACCGGGGGTCACTCCGAGGTCGCGCAACGAATCACCGCCGGACGGGTGGCCCGCGCAACGAACCGCTCACCGGCGCGCAACGGCTCCTTCTTGTCGGGCCGCCACCCGCGCCCGTACCGTCTAAGTGGGTCCCATAGGTGGCCCTTCCATCTTTTCCGGCACTCCGCCCCTCTCGTCCTGGTGAGGAACACGCATGCGCACCGCCCTGCTCCAGAGCTCCGGCCGCCCCGGCTCGATCGTCGAGAACCTCAAGGTCCTCGACGAGGCCGCGGGCCGGGCCGCCGCCGCGGGTGCGGAGCTGCTCACCGCGCCGGAGATGTTCCTCACCGGGTACGCGATCGGCGACGACATCGGCCGCCTCGCCGAGCCCGCCGACGGGGACTCGGCCGACGCGATCGCCGAGATCACCGGCCGGCACGGCCTCGCGATCGCCTACGGCTACCCCGAGCGGGACGGCGAGGCCGTCTTCAACTCCGCCCAGCTGATCTCCGCCGACGGCACCCGCCTCGCCAACTACCGCAAGACCCACCTCTTCGGCTGCTTCGAGCGCGACCACTTCACACCGGGCGAACAGCCGGTCGTCCAGGCCGATTTGGGCGGGCTGACCGTCGGGCTGATGATCTGCTACGACGTCGAGTTCCCGGAGCCCGTCCGCGCCCACGCCCTCGCCGGCACCGACCTGCTGCTCGTCCCGACGGCGAACATGCACCCGTTCCAGTTCGTCGCCGAGTCGATGATCCCGGTGCGGGCCTGGGAGAACCAGATGTACGTGGCGTACGTCAACCGGATCGGTCAGGAAGGGGAGTTCGACTTCTTCGGCCTCTCCGCGCTGGCCGGTCCCGACGGAGTCGCCCGCGCCCGGGCGGGCCGCGGCGAGGAGCTGACCTTCGCCGACGTCGACACCGCCCTCCTCAACGCCTCCCGCGAGGCGAACCCGTACCTGACGGACCGCCGCCCCGGTCTCTACGGGTCGCTGGCCTGAGGCTCGGGCCTCCCCCTCAACCTCCCTTCACCTTCAGTCTTTTCCAGTCTTTTCGCGCAAGGAGTCCCCACCCCATGACGTCCACGGTGCCCAACGCCGTCGAGCACGCCGACGAGCAGCAGCTGCCGCCGATCACCATGTTCGGGCCGGACTTCCCCTACGCCTACGACGACTTCCTGGCCCACCCGGCGGGCCTCGGCCAGATACCGGCGACCGAGCACGGCACCGAAGTCGCCGTCATCGGCGGCGGGTTGTCCGGCATCGTGGCCGCGTACGAGCTGATGAAGATGGGCCTCAAGCCCGTCGTCTACGAGGCCGATCAGATCGGCGGCCGGCTGCGCACCGTCGGCTTCGACGGCCCCGGCACCGAGGAACTGACCGCCGAGATGGGCGCGATGCGCTTCCCGCCCTCCTCCACCGCCCTCCAGCACTACATCGACCTGGTGGGCCTGGAGACCCGGCCGTTCCCCAACCCCCTTGCGGAGGCGACCCCTTCGACCGTCGTCGACCTCAAGGGCGAGTCGCACTACGCCGAGACGGTCGCCGATCTGCCCCAGGTCTACCGCGATGTCGCCGAGGCCTGGAACAAGTGCCTCGAAGAGGGCGCCGACTTCTCCGACATGAACCGTGCCCTGCGCGAGCGGGACGTGCCGCGCATCCGCGAGATCTGGGCCAAGCTGGTCGAACGGCTCGACAACCAGACCTTCTACGGCTTCCTCTGCGACTCCGAGTCCTTCAAGTCCTTCCGGCACCGCGAGATCTTCGGCCAGGTCGGCTTCGGCACCGGCGGCTGGGACACCGACTTCCCCAACTCCATCCTGGAGATCCTGCGGGTCGTCTACACCGAGGCCGACGACCACCACCGCGGCATCGTCGGCGGCTCCCAGCAACTGCCGGTCCGGCTCTGGGAACGCGAGCCGCAGAAGATCGTTCACTGGCCCTACGGCACCTCGCTGGCGTCCCTGCACGTGAACGGCGAACCCCGCCCCGCCGTGACCCGGCTGCACCGCAGCGCCGGCAACCGGATCACGGTGACGGACGCGAACGGCGACATCCGCACCTACCAGGCGGCGATCTTCACCGCCCAGTCCTGGATGCTGCTCTCGAAGATCGCCTGCGACGACTCCCTCTTCCCGATCGACCACTGGACGGCGATCGAGCGCACCCACTACATGGAGAGCTCGAAGCTGTTCGTCCCCGTGGACCGGCCGTTCTGGCTGGACAAGGACGAGGAGACGGGGCGGGACGTCATGTCGATGACCCTCACCGACCGTATGACACGCGGGACTTACCTCCTGGACGACGGTCCGGACAAGCCCGCCGTCATCTGCCTCTCGTACACCTGGTGCGACGACAGCCTCAAGTGGCTGCCGCTGTCGGCCAACGAGCGGATGGAGGTCATGCTGAAGTCGCTCGGCGAGATCTATCCGAAGGTCGACATCAGGAAGCACGTCATCGGCAACCCGGTGACCGTCTCCTGGGAGAACGAGCCTTATTTCATGGGCGCGTTCAAGGCCAACCTGCCCGGCCACTACCGCTATCAGAGGCGCCTGTTCACGCACTTCATGCAGGACCGGCTGCCCGCGGACAAGCGGGGCATCTTCCTGGCCGGCGACGACATCTCCTGGACGGCCGGCTGGGCCGAGGGCGCGATCCAGACCGCGCTCAACGCGGTGTGGGGCGTCATGCACCACTTCGGCGGCGAGACGGACGGGACGAACCCGGGTCCGGGTGACGTGTACGACGAGATCGCGCCGGTGGAGCTGCCGGAGGACTGAACGGGGAGTTCGGCGCTGAGGGCCCGGCGGCTGTCGGGCCTCAGTCGGGCAGTGGCGTGAGCATCATGCGGCCCGCGAAGCCCACCGCCGCGTCCAGCCGCTCGGTGAACTCCTCGGCCACATCGGGCAGTCCGCGCAGCGCCCAGAGGGCCCGCGCCGCCGTCCAGGTGGCGTCCCGGGCGCGGTCCAGACTCCAGGAGCCGAGCAGGTGGGTGAGCGGGTCGGCGATCTGGAAGAGGTCGGGGCCCGGCATCAGATCTTCGCGGATGCGCTCCTCCAGCGAGACGAGGAGGTCACCCACGCGGTCGAACTCGTCCTCCACCTCGGCGGGTTCGCAGTCGAGGCTACGACACGTGTCCACCACGGCGAGCGCCAGATCGTGGCCGATGTGCGCATTGATGCCCGCGAGGGCGAACTGCAGCGGACGTACGCCGGGATGCCGGCGGAGCTGGAACAGCGGGCGCCAACAGGCGGGCGGGCGCCGGTCGTCCGTCGCCGCCTCCACGGCCGCCAGGTACCGCTCCGCGAACCGCACGTCCAGCGTGATCGCGGCCCGCGCGTCCGTGAAGGCCCCGGCGTCGATCCGCCGGTCGACCGCCTCCGTCACGGCGAGGTAGACGCGGTTGAAGACCGCGATCCCGTCCCGCTCCGGCAGAGCCGCGTCCAGGGCGCGCATACGCGAGACGACGACGTCCACAGGTGTGGTGATCTGTTCCAATTGCGGCATAGGGGAAGGGTCCCAGTCATACGCTGACCGAAGTGCCGGCGGGACCGACGCTTCCCCAGAACGGGGGAACGCACCCGCCGTGGGGGAGGGGACACACCACCGTGTCAGGCTTGCGTGCCCAGCGGCTGGCCGAGCGCAGGGCCGAGCGCCGCCGCGCCACCCGGCGCTCCGCGATGCTCGCGGTCGCCTCCGCCGTGGTCGCCGTCGGCACCGCGACCGGCATGCTGTCCGCCCTCGACGGCGGACGCGGCACGGACCGGGCCGGATCCGAGGTGAGCGGCTCACCGAGGGTGGAGCGGCTGCCCGTGGTGCCGTCCCCGTCCGCGACCGGCACCAAGGCCTCACCCTCGCCCTCGTCCAAGAAAGCGGGCCCGTCCGCGAGTTCCTCCCCGAAGAAGGCGAAGAAGGAGCCGACCGCCCCCGTGACCGAGGGTCTCTACCGCCACCCCGAGTCCCAGGTCCTGGACTGGGTGCGCGCCAACCCCTCGGACCCGCGCACACCGGTCATCGAGTCGCGCATCGCCGACCGGCCGGCCGCGGTCTGGTTCACCGATTACTCGCTGGACACCATCGCCGCCCGGGTTCGCGCGGTCACCTCGGGCGCCGCCGGGCAGGACCGGGTGCCGGTCCTCGTGTCGTACGCGATTCCGGACCGCGACTGCGGCGGCGCCTCCCAGGGCGGGGCGCCCGACCTCGACGCGTACGACGCCTGGATCGACGCCTTCGCGCGGGGGCTGGGCTCCGCCGAGGTCATCGTCGTCCTGGAGCCGGACTCCATAGCCCAGGCAGACTGCCTCGGCGCCGGTCAACGGGCCGACCGCTTCGCCTCGTTGGCCCGGGCAGGCCGCGTCCTCAAGGCGGCCGACCCCCAGGCGCGGGTCTACTTCGACGCAGGGCACTCCGGCTGGAACCCGGCGAGCAAGCAGGCCGAACTGCTCCGCCAGGCGGGCGCCGCCTCGGCCGCCTCCTCCGACGGCGTCTTCAGCAACGTCTCCAACTTCCACACCACGTCGAACGAGATCGCCTACGACCGACAGGTCCTCGCCGCGCTGGGCGGCCCCGCGAGTCTGGGTGCCGTCATCGACACCAGCCGCAACGGCAACGGCGCCCCGAAGGAAGGCGAGTGGTGCGACCCGGCGGGCCGCAAGATCGGCCGCGCGCCGACGCTCAGCACCGGCGAGGCCCGGATCGACGCCTATCTCTGGGTGAAGCTGCCGGGGGAGTCGGACGGCTGCAAGGGCAGCCCCGGGACGTTCAGTCCGTCGTACGCGTACGACTTGGCGTCGTCGTAGCAGACACTCTCTCGGCGGATCACGGTTCAGGTCGACATCTTCCGTCTCCGTACATGAATGCTGTCCGGACCATTGCCACAGGTATGGCCTAGTCCTACGCTCGCACGGTCCTACTCATGAACTCTGTTCACATGTCTGACCGCATGTTCGACGGATCGGAGTGCTAGATGAGCGGAAGATCCCGTGCGGCTGTCGTGCTGGCCGCTGTGGTGACCCTCGCAGCCGTGCTCGTCCCCTCCGCACAAGCCACCCACGCCACTGCCAAGACCCCCGACACCGCCGTACTCGACGGCGCCCGCCTCCAGCAGACCAAGCACCGCCTGGACCGCGGCGACGCCCAACTGCGCCGCTCCGTGCGGAACTTGACGGCCCGCGCCGACAACTGGCTGAACCAGGGCCCCTGGACGGTCGTCGACAAGCCGAAACCCGCCCCCGGCGGGGACGTTCACGACTATCTGAGCCAGGCTCCCTACTGGTGGCCGTCGACGACCCCCACCGCCGACAACCCCTGGGGCTGCCCCTACGTCCAGCGCGACGGACAGCGCAACCCCGAGGTCGACACCGGCACCGACCGCCAGGACGTCGAGAAGGTCTTCGACTCGACGTACGACCTCGCGCTCGCCTGGTACTACACGGGCGAGAAGAAGTATGCGACGAAGGCCGGACAGGTGCTGCGCACCTGGTTCCTGAACCCCGCCACGAAGATGAACCCCAATCTGAACCACGCCCAGTTCATCCCCTGCAAGTACGACGGCCGGGCGATCGGGATCATCGACTTCTCGCAGTCGTACACCAGCGTCGTCGACGCGCTCGCGCTGCTCGCCACCGGCGCCCCCGGCTGGACGAAGGCCGACCGCACCGGAATGACCCGCTGGAACTCCGACTTCCTCGACTGGCTGGTCGACAGCGACTTCGGCAAGCAGGAGGGCGCCGCGGCCAACAACCACGGCACCTTCTACGACATGCAGGTCGCCGCCCTCGCCTACGCCACCGGCGACACGGGCCTGGCCCGGCGGACCGTACGCGATGCCGCCACCAAGCGCCTCGACCCGCAGATCGCGGGCGACGGGAGTCAGCCGCAGGAGCTGGCGCGGACGCGCAGTTGGCACTACTCGACTTTCGACCTGGTCGCGTACACCCGGCTCGCCGCCATCGGACGGCATGTCGGCGTGAACCTGTGGGCGCATCAAGGGCCGGACGGGCAGAGCCTGTTCAAGGCGGTCGACTATCTGCTGTCGGCCGCGACCGGAGCCGTTGCGTGGCCGCATCCGGAGCTGGAGTTCTACCGCTTCGCGGCCAGTGACGTGGTCCACGCGGCGGCGGACGCGGGCGACAAGGCCGCGCAGAAGGCCGTGCCGAAGCTGGAGGCACCGCCCGGCGGCGACCTCTGGGCGCTGCGCCCGGCCGCCGAGCAGCTGGACTCGATAGCCGGCTGACCGGAGCCTGCCGGGTTCAGTGGGCTGACCTGGCCCTTCCCGACAGGGGCTCCTGAGCGTCCGCTTAGGATGGAGTGTCCCCACCGCTTCATCCGTGACGCCCAGGAGCCCCGCCGTGACCGCCGAAGCCTCGACCGCCCCCGCCCTGTCGCACGGCCGGCTCACCCCCGTCACCGTCCACTTCGACGACCTGGACGCCCTCGGTCTGCTGCACAACGCCCGCTATCCGCTGCTGGTCGAGCGGGCCTGGGGCGAGTTCCTGGAGGAGCACGGCTTCCGCTTCGCGGGCGACTGGGTGGCGGCCGGTGACGCCTGCAACGCGGTGAAGGAGTTCCGGATCAGCTACGAGGCACCGGTCACCCGGCCGGGCACGTACGCCGTCCATCTGTGGCTGGACCGGCTCGGCACCACAGGACTGACCTACGGCTTCCGCCTCTGCTCGGCGGACGGCTCGGTGACCTACGCGCACGGCACCCGGGTGCTCGTCCGTCTCGACCCGGTCACCATGCGCCCGGTGCCGTGGAGCGAGGACTTCAGGGCCGCGGGTCGGGCACTGCTGCGCTCGGCCGACTGACCTTCGGCCGGTCCCGGTCGCCGGCCCGCAGCACCCCCGCGAACACGACGAGCCCGCTCGCCAGCACCGACACCAGCACGAACGACACCACCAGGCTCGACGCCTGCGCCACCCCGCCGATCAGACTGGGGGCGATCAGACCCGAGGTGTACGTGATGGTCGCGACGCCCGCGATGGCCTGACTGGGGTTCGGGCCGCTGCGCCCGGCCGCCGCGAAGCACAGCGGTACGACCACGGCGATGCCGAGGCCCATCAGCGCGAAGCCGGTCATCGCCACCGCCGGATGCCCCGCGACCACCACGAGCAGGCCGCCCGCCGCCGCGAGGAAGCCGCCGGTGCGGACCGTGCGGACCGAGCCGAAGCGGTTGACCACCGCGTCGCCCACCAGCCGGGCCACGGCCATGGTGAGCATGAAGCCGGTCGTGCAGGCCGCCGCCAGACCCGCCGAGGAGTCCAGTTGGTCACGGAGATACACCGCCGACCAGTCCAGGCTCGCGCCCTCCGCGAACACCGCGCAGAACCCGACGGCACCGATCAGCAGCGCCGACTTCGGCGGCAGCGCGAACCTCGGCGGCGGCTCCTCGTCCTCGGCCGGCTGAAGGTCGAGCACCCAGCGGCAGAACAGCATGCCGAGCGCGGTGAGCGTGGCCGCCGCCAGCGCGAAGTGCACGCGCGCGTCCGCATCCAGGTGCGCGGCGAGGGTGCCGCCCGCCGAGCCGATCAGAGCGCCGGCGCTCCACATGCCGTGCAGCCCGG
The DNA here is from genome assembly GCF_053599215.1 of Streptomyces sp. NPDC001002. Taxonomy (NCBI): domain Bacteria; kingdom Bacillati; phylum Actinomycetota; class Actinomycetes; order Kitasatosporales; family Streptomycetaceae; genus Streptomyces; species Streptomyces sp. NPDC001002. Next base: position 16,005 of record NZ_JBSFLV010000074.1, read on the forward strand.
ACAGGATCGACTTGCCGAGCAGCGCCTCGATCTCCACGCCGAGCGCGTTCATGGCGACATCGGCCATGCCCGCGCTCGCGCCGTACACGAACATCGCCAGGCACAGCGTGTACAGGTTCGGGGCGAGCGAGGGCAGGATCAGCGACAGGGTCCACAGGGCGAGCAGCCCGCGCAGCGCCGTACGGCTGCCGAAGCGGTGGCTGATGCGGCCCGCCAGCGGCATCGAGCAGGAGGCGCCGAACGCCGTGAAGGCGAGCGCGAAGCCCAGCTGGCCCGCGCTGAGGTGGGCGTGCTCCTGGATCCACGGCACACGGGTCGCGAACGAGCCGGTCACGGCGCCGTGCACGGCGAACACGGCGGCCACCGCGTACCGGGCCCGCCTCACCTCGTGCGAGTCGTATGCCACGTCGCTCATTCTCCGGCCCCTCCCAGGATCTCCACGGCTCCCCACCTGCGCCGCGTAAACTATCAGGAACCCTGCCTGATAGATAGGGCAATAATGGCCGCACGGGTACGAGGGCCGAGCAGCACGGGCACGAAGCCGAGTACCCGTCCCTGGCGCCGTACGGCACCGCCGATCTGGAAGGATCTCGGCATGCCCGCATCACCGAGCACCGCCCGGGCCATCAACGACCGGGTCGCCCTGCAACTGCTCCAGCAGGAGGGCCCATTGACGGCCGGGCAGCTGAAGCAGCTGACCGGGCTGTCGCGCCCGACGGTCGCCGACCTCGTCGAGCGGCTCACCGCCTCCGGACTGATCACCGTGGTCGGCGAGGCGGGCGAACAGCGCCGCGGGCCGAACGCGAAGCTGTACGGGATCGTGGCCGACCGGGCCCAGTTGGCCGCCCTGGACGTCCGTACCGAGGGCGTCTGGGTGGTCGTATCGGACCTGGTCGGCCAGGTCCTCGCCGAGGCGTCCGTACCGATCGGCGACGACACCGGGACCGGCCCCGCTGTGGAACAGGCGGTCGCCCTGGTCGAGCGGGTGGTGAAGGAGGCCGGCGCCGACCGGCTGCACACCGTCGGCATCGGCGCCCCCGGCCTGATCGACCCGGTCACCGGCGAACTCCGTGACTCCTCGGGCCTGCCCGCCTGGCACCGGCGCCTGGCCACCGCCCTCCAGGAACGGCTCCCCGAGGCCCGCGTCAGCGTCGAGAACGAGACCAACCTCGCCGCCCTCGCCGAGCAGCGCGACGGAGCGGCCCAGGACCGTGACACGTTCGTCCTGCTCTGGCTCGGTCACGGCACGGGCGCGGCGGTCGTCCTGGACGGCACCCTGCGTCGCGGCGCCTCCGGTGGCACGGGCGAGATCGGCTTCCTTCCGGTGCCGGGGACGTCGGGACTGCCGTCCGCAACGGACTGCGAGGGCGGCTTCCACACACTGGCGGGGTCGTCGGCGATCGCCGAACTGGCCCAGGAGTACGGGGTGGTGGCGGAGTCGGGCCCGTACGAGCCGGTCGCGGCTGGGCTCGTACGGGCTGCTGTGACCGGTCGCGGTGCCGACGCCGACCGCTTCCTCGACGCGCTCGCCGACCGGGTCGCCGTCGGCGTCGCCTCGGTCGTCGCGATCCTCGACCCCGGTTGCGTGGTGCTCGGCGGCGAGGTCGGACAGGCCGGGGGAGCGGAGCTGGCGGGGCGGGTGGAGGCGCGGCTGCGCCGGATGTCACCGCTGCCGACGGAGGTGCGGGCCGGTGCGCTGGGCGGCGGGGCGGTGCTGCGCGGGGCGCTGCTGACGGCGCGCGACCGGGCGCAGGAGGAGTTGTTCGCGCCGAGGCGGTGAGCTGCGCGCGCTCTCGATCGGCCGCTTGCCGCTCGCTGCGGCATGCGTTGGGTGGCCCGGCGACGGGCAAGGGCCGTCGTCACCGTCGCCGGACCGGTTCAGGGTACCTCGGAAAGGACTAGACCAAAGGGTTCCTCAAGGAATGCCCTGTTGAGAAGTCCAGCGACGTCGCCTGTGAGCCACCCCACATCGTTCGCCCGTATGGACCTGGATCAGGCGTGGCAGACTGGCCATGTACCAGAAGCAGCGCACTCCGGGGTCGGTGAAAGTCCGAACCGGCGGTTACAGTCCGCGACCCGGTCACTTCCAGTGACCGGTTGACCAGGTGAAATTCCTGGACCGACGGTTAAAGTCCGGATGGGAGGCAGTGCGCGGCGGACGAGCACCATTTGTGTGCGCGTCGCCGTTTCTGGGCTCGCCCTCTTGTGGCGGGTCCTTTTCGGCGTCGCCCGCGGTGTTGTCGTTCGTTTCATTCTGTCGTCATCGACAGGCCCCGGAGTCCGTGCCCGATGTGGCAGGAGGACCCGGGAAGTGTTCACCGGAATCGTCGAAGAGCTGGGTGAGGTCACCGCCGTCGAGAATCTCGGCGACTCGTCCCGCTTCCGTCTGCGCGGCCCCGTCGTCACCGACGGAGCGAAGCACGGCGACTCCATCGCCGTGAACGGGGTCTGTCTCACCGTCGTCGAGCACGAGGGCGACGAGTTCACCGCCGACGTCATGGCGGAGACCCTGGACCGCTCCAGCCTCGGTGCCCTGAGCGCCGGCTCCCGCGTCAACCTCGAACGCCCCACCGCCGTGGGCGCCCGCCTGGGCGGCCACATCGTGCAGGGGCACGTGGACGGCACCGGCGCGGTGCTGGAGCGCAAACCGTCCGAGAACTGGGAGATCATCAAGATCTCCCTCCCCGCGGACCTGGCCAGGTACGTCGTGGAGAAGGGCTCCATCACCGTCGACGGCATCAGCCTCACCGTCGTCGACGCGGGCCCGGACTACTTCACCGTCAGCCTGATCCCCACCACCCTCGCCCTGACCACGCTCGGCCTCAAGCAGCCCGGCGACCCGGTCAACCTGGAGGTGGACATCGTCGCCAAGTACGTCGAGCGGCTGCTCGCGTCCGGCCAAGGGGCGGGCAAGTGAACTCCCTCAACTCCGAGGCCTTCGTCCTGTTCGGCCAGCACATCCTCTGGTCGGACATGATCGGCAACATCCTCGGCCTGATCGCCCTGGCCCTCGGCTGGCGGCGCAACCTGTGGAGCTGGCCGGTGCAGTTCGCCTCCGGCCTCATCCTCTTCGGCGCCTTCTACGGCCACCTGACCGGCAGCGCCGGCAAGCAGGCCGTCGTCATGGTCGTCGCGCTGTACGGCTGGTGGCAGTGGAACCGCAACAAGGGCACGGCCGAAAACGGCGGTGACGGTCACATCACCCCGCGGTTCGCCACCTGGCGCGAGCGCGGCGCGATGATCGGCGCCGCGGCCGTCGGCACGGTCGCGGTGGCCCTGCTCTTCAAGGCGTACCCGACCCTGTCCTGGGACCCCTGGCCGGACGCCTACATATTCGTGGGCACGGTCGTCGCCATGTACGCCCAGGCACGCGGCATGGTCGAGTTCTGGTTCGCCTGGCTCCTCGTCGACCTCGTCGGCGTCCCCCTCAACTTCGCCAACGGCTACGCCTTCTCCGGCTTCGTCTACGTCATCTACGGCGCACTCGTCCTGTGGGGCATGCGCGACTGGTGGCTGCGCTCCCGCGACGGCGCGCGGCCCGTCCTGGAAGGAGCGCCGGCATGACATCGGCACCGATTCTCTACAGCACAGACGGCATCGAGGACTGGTCCCTCGACCCGGTCGAGCAGGCGATCGCCGACATCGCGGCCGGCCGCCCGATCGTGGTCGTCGACGACGAGGACCGCGAGAACGAGGGCGACCTCGTCGTCGCCGCCGAGAAGGTCACGCCCGAGATCGTCGCGTTCATGATGAGCGAGTGCCGCGGTCTGATCTGCGCCCCGATGGAGGGCGACGAGCTGGACCGGCTCCGGCTCCCGCAGATGGTCGAGGACAACACCGAGTCGATGAAAACCGCGTTCACAGTGTCGGTCGACGCCTCGGCCGTTCACGGTGTGACCACCGGTATCTCGGCCGCCGACCGGGCGACCACGCTTCAGCTGCTCGCGAGCGGCACTGCTCAGGCCGACGAACTCGTCCGCCCCGGTCACATCTTCCCGCTGCGCGCGCGGGACGGCGGTGTGCTGACCCGCAACGGCCACACCGAGGCCGCCGTCGACCTCGCCCGCCTGGCGGGCCTGCGCCCGGCCGGCGCGATCGTCGAGATCGCGGGGGAGGACGGCCGTATGCTCCGCCTCCCCGAGCTGATCCCGTTCGCCCGCAAGCACGGCCTGACGATCATCTCCATCGAGGACCTGATCGCCTACCGCCAGGCCGCCGAGCCCACCGTCCGCCGCGAGGCCGAGGTCCGACTGCCCACCAAGCACGGCGAGTTCACGGCGTACGGCTACCGCTCCACCGTCGACGGTGTCGAGCACGTGGCGCTCGTCCACGGCGAGATCGGCGAGGGCGAGGACGTCCTGGTCCGCGTCCACTCCGAGTGCCTGACCGGCGACGTCTTCCACTCCCTGCGCTGCGACTGCGGCCCCCAGTTGGAGGCCTCCCTGCAGCGCATCCAGGAGGAGGGCCGGGGCGTGGTGGTCTACCTGCGCGGCCACGAGGGCCGCGGCATCGGCCTGCTGTCCAAGCTGCGGGCGTACGAACTCCAGGAGCGCGGCCGCGACACCCTCGACGCCAATCTCGAACTCGGCCTGCCCGCCGACGCCCGGGACTACGGCGCCGGCGCGCAGATCCTGGAGGACCTCGGGGTGCGCAGCGTGCGGCTGATGACCAACAACCCCGACAAGACGGACGCGTTGCTGCGGCACGGCCTCAAGATCACCGGCCGGGAGCCGATGCCCGTACAGGCGGGCGAGCACAACCTTCGCTACCTGCGCACCAAGCGGGACCGGATGGGCCACGACCTGCCGTGGCTGGACGCGGCCCCCACGGCACCCCTGTCCACCTGCAACAACCAGTAACAGCAGCGTTTTTCGAGCCGGCACGGACCGGCACAGAGCACGGACCGGCACAGAGGAGAGAAGAGAACGTGAGCGGCAAGGGCGCACCGGACCTGTCCGTACGCAACGTCGGAGACCTGCGGGTCGCCGTCATCGCGGCGCAGTGGCACGAGAAGGTGATGGACGGACTGGTGGACGGCGCCCTGCGCGCCCTGCACGACCTGGGCATCGACGAGCCGACCCTGCTCCGGGTCCCCGGCAGCTGGGAACTCCCGGTCGTGGCAAAGGTGTTGGCGGGCCGGGGCTACGACGCGATCGTCGCCCTCGGCGTCGTCATCCGCGGCGGCACCCCCCACTTCGAGTACGTGTGCCAGGGCGTGGTCCAGGGCCTCACCCAGGTCTCGGTCGAGACCGGCGTCCCCGTCGGCATGGGCGTGCTGACCTGCGACACCGAGGAGCAGGCCCTGGACCGGGCGGGCCTGGAAGGCTCCAACGAGGACAAGGGACACGAGGCGGTGACGGCCGCGGTGGCGACGGCGGCCACTCTCCGCTCAGTATCTGAACCCTGGCGGTGAGTGCCGGGCACTTGCGCATAGGCTGGGCCCCATCATGTCCAATAAGACGTTCGAGGAGCTCTTCACCGAGCTCCAGCACAAGGCCGCCACCGGCGACCCCGCCACTTCCCGCACCGCAGAGCTGGTCGGCAAGGGCGTCCATGCCATCGGCAAGAAGGTCGTCGAAGAGGCCGCCGAGGTCTGGATGGCCGCCGAGTACGAGGGCAAGGAAGCGGCCGCCGAGGAGATCTCGCAGCTGCTGTACCACGTCCAGGTGATGATGGTCGCCCGCGGAATCTCGCTGGACGACGTCTACGCCCACCTGTAAGTCTCCAGGCCTGCAAGTCTCCTGGTTCCACGTAAACCCGTACAAAACCATCACGCGAAGGAAGCCGACCTCATGCTGCGCATCGCCGTCCCCAACAAGGGTTCCCTCTCAGGACCTGCGGCGGACATGCTCCATGAGGCCGGCTACCAGCAGCGCCGCGAGTCCAAGGAACTGCGGATCGTCGACCCGGTCAACGAGGTGGAGTTCTTCTACCTCCGCCCCCGTGACATCGCGATCTACGTCTCCTCCGGCCGCCTCGACATCGGCATCACCGGCCGCGACCTGCTGATCGACTCCGGCGCGAGCGCCGAGGCGATCCTGCCGCTCGGCTTCGCCCGCTCCACCTTCCGCTTCGCCTCCAAGCCCGGCGCCGCGAACACGGTCGCGGACCTCAAGGGCAAGACGGTCGCCACCTCCTACGAGGGGATCGTCGCCAAGCACCTCGCCGACAACGGCATCGACGCCTCCGTCGTGCACCTCGACGGCGCCGTCGAGACCGCCATCGAGCTGGGTGTCGCCGAGGTCATCGCGGACGTCGTCGAGACCGGCACCAGCCTGCGCAACGCGGGCCTGGAGGTCTTCGGCGAGCCGATCATGAAGTCCGAGGCGATCGTGATCCGCCGCACCGGCGCGGAAGCCGACGAGGCCGCCGAGCCGAAGGTGCAGCAGTTCCTGCGCCGCCTCCAGGGCGTCCTGGTGGCACGGACGTACGTGATGATGGACTACGACTGCCGCGTCGAGCAGCTGGAGAAGGCCGTCGCGCTGACCCCGGGTCTGGAGTCGCCGACCGTCTCCCCGCTGCACAACGAGGGCTGGGTCGCCGTCCGCGCCATGGTCCCCTCCAAGGAGGCCCAGCGGATCATGGACGACCTGTACGACATCGGCGCGCGCGCCATCCTGACCACGGCGATCCACGCCTGCCGGCTCTGAGGGACGTACGAGTCATGTCCGATCTCCCTGTTCTCCCCGTCACATTCCGGCCGGGCCGTACCCGTGCCGTGCTGCTGGTCGCCGGTGCCGTGATCTTCGTGGTCATCACGACGGTCGCGATGCTTCTGGAGCAGCTCGGCCCCGGTGAACGGCTGAGTTTCATCGTCACGGCGGCCCTGCTCTTCGGTGTCCTCGCGATGCTCGCCCGGGTGAAGGTCGTCGCCGACGAGACCGGTGTCACCGTGGTCAACATCGCCAGCCGGCGGCGGCTGGCCTGGGCGGAGATTTTGCAGGTCAACCTGCGGCCGGGCGACCCGTGGGTGTTCCTCAACCTCAGCGACGGCACCAGCCTGCCCGCGCTCGGCATCCAGCCGGGTATCGCCAAGCAGCACGCCATCGCCGACGCGCGTGCCCTCAGGGCGCTCGCCGAAGCCCGCTCGACAAGGGATCTGCCCTAGAGACCCTTGTCTTGATTAATCTGTTGGCGGAGGCGTTTTCGTTGCGCCTCCGCCACTGATGTTCCCACCGGTCCTCAGAGGCCCCCTGCTACCCGAGGAGTGACTCCCTCCAGCGATGGACGGATCGTCCTGTAGTACCTGCGCCGCCCCCTCACGACATATCGAGGCGGCGGCATCATGACCATCCCCTTGCTGCTTCTCGGAGCGGCATTCCTGTTGATCCTCGCCAACGGCTTCTTCGTGGCGGCCGAGTTCGGCCTGGTCACCGTCGAGTCGACGGACGCCGAGAAGGCCGCGGCCGAGGGCGACCGAAGGGCCCGCAGAGTCGCGGAATCCCTCAAAGAACTCTCCTTCCAGCTCTCCGGCACCCAGCTCGGCATCACCATCACCTCCCTCGTCGTCGGCATGCTCGCCGAACCGGCGCTCGCGGAGCTGCTGCACGGCCCGTTCACCGCGATCGGCCTGCCCGAAGGGGCGGTCCCGAGCGTCTCGGTGATCGTCGGCATGCTGCTGGCCTCGGCCGTGCAGATGGTGATCGGCGAACTCGTGCCCAAGAACTGGGCGGTGTCCAAGCCCATGCAGGTCGCGCGCTTCGTCGCGGGCCCGCAGCACGCCTTCGCCCGGCTGTTCCGCCCGGTCATCTCCGCGCTGAACACCGTGGCCAACCGGCTGGTACGGGCCCTGGGCGTCGAGCCCGCCGAGGAGCTGGCCTCCGCCCGCACCCCGGGCGAACTCGTCTCCCTCGCCCGCCACTCGGCCCAGGCCGGCACCCTGGAACAGGACACGGCCGACCTCTTCGTACGGACCCTCTCGCTCGCCGAACTGACCGCGCAGCACGTCATGACCCCGCGCGTGAAGGTGAGCGCCCTGCAGTCGTCGGCGACCGCCGAGGACGTGGTCAACCTGACCCGCGCCACCGGCCTGTCCCGTTTCCCCGTCTACCGGGAGAAGATCGACGAGGTCGTCGGAATGGTCCACCTCAAGGACGCCCTCGCGGTCCCCGCGCACGACCGGCTGCGCACCCCCGTCGGCCGCATCGCCCGCCCGGCGCTGCTGGTCCCGGAAACCCTGCCGGTGCAGCCGCTGCTCAGCCAGTTGCGCAGCGAGCAGCCCATCGCGGTCGTCGTCGACGAGTACGGCGGCACGGCCGGCGTGGTCACGCTGGAGGACATCGTCGAGGAGATCGTCGGCGAGGTCCGCGACGAGCACGACGGGCAGGACGTGCCCGAACTCGCCGCCGCACCGCCCGAGGACGGCAGGCCCGCCTGGGACGCCGACGGCAGCTGCCGGGTCGACATCCTGCAACGCATAGGCCTGGACGTGCCCGAGGGGCCGTACGAGACCGTCGCCGGTCTTGTCGCCGACCTGCTCGGCCGGATCCCGGCCGCCGGTGACCGGGCCGAACTGCCGGGCTGGCGGCTCACCGTGCGCCGCGTCGGCCACTACCGCGCCGAACGGGTCCGCCTGGTGCGGACCGGGTCGGTCGTGGAGGTCGCCCGATGAGCGTGCTCCAACTCCTGTTCGCAGGACTGCTCGTGCTCACCAACGGCTTCTTCGTCGGCGCCGAGTTCGCCCTCGTCTCCGTGCGCCGCAGCCAGATCGAACCCCTCGGCACGGCCCGCTCCCGCCAGGTGCTGTACGGCCTGGAGCGGCTGCCGCAGATGATGGCCGCAGCCCAGTTCGGCATCACCGTCTGCTCGTTGACCCTGGGCGCGGTCGCCGAACCGACGGTCGCCCACCTGCTGGAACCGGTCTTCGAGTGGGTCCACCTGCCCGACGGGATGATCCACCCGCTCGGCTATGTCATCGCGCTCGCCGCCGTCGTCTTCTTCCACCTCGTGATCGGCGAGATGGTCCCGAAGAACCTCGCGATGGCGGCCCCCGAGAAGGTCGCGCTCTGGCTCAGCCCGGGCCTGGTCGCCTTCGCCCGTGTCTGCCGGCCCATCACCGTGGCCCTCGGGGCCTGCGCCGGGGCCATCCTGCGGCTCTTCGGTGTCGAGCCCAAGGACGAGGTCGAGGCCGTCTTCACCAGCGAGCAGCTCAACCGGCTGGTGGAGGACTCCGGTCAGGCGGGCTTCCTCGACCCCGAGGAGCAGGAGCGCCTGGAGGACGCCCTGGAGCTGGGCTCCCGCCCGGTGACGGACGTACTCCTCAAGCGCGAGTCACTGATCACGGTCAGTCCGTCGGTCACCCCGGGAAAGATCGTCGAACTCACCGCCCGCACCGGCTACTCCCGCTTCCCGGTGGCCGCCGACAACGGCGCGTTCATGGGCTACCTGCACGTCAAGGACGTCCTGGACCTGGAGGACTCGGACCGCGCGGTGCCGCAGCAACTGTGGCGCCCGATGACGACCCTACGAGCCGAACTCCCCCTGGACGACGCCCTGACGGTCATGCGCCGAGCGGCAACCCACCTCGCCCAGATCGCCGACAACTCCGGCAAGGTACTGGGCTTGGTGGCCCTGGAGGACGTCCTGGAACTCCTGGTGGGCGAGGTCACGGACCCGGCACACCGCGAGACCCCCGAGGTAAAGGTGACGGAGCCCCGAGCAAGCGACGACCCGGACCAGACTCCGACCAGCGGCGACCCGGAGCAGGCGATGGCCGGCTAAAGCGAACGGCACTGATCAGACGCAGGTTCCCCGTACCCATCCAAGGGGCGCGGGGAACTGCGCGACCAGCCACGACGAACCCGCAGCCGCGAACAAGACAGAACCACCCGAGCTGTCGCGCCCCGCTGCACCTCCCGGCAGGACTTCGCGCCTCGCTTCACATCCCGGCAGGATCCTGGGGCCCCCGCCCCGACAACACCTCGCCGTACGCCTGCATGAGATCCGGCAGCCTCAACGTAGACAGATCATCACGCGTCAACACACCGGGATACGTCGACAGCCGAAGATCTCGATACGCACAGCTCTTCTCGTAAAGGGTGCGCAGGAACCGCCCGTTCCCCAGCTCATCGATCCACCCCTGATCCACCACATGCCCCGCGATGGACCGCAGCTCGTCAAGAGCCTCCTCGTCCCACACGTCACCGTTCTCCGCGGCCAACACCTCGCCGATGGAGGTGAGTTCGAGGGGACGGTACGACGGGAAGTCGACCCGGGTCGTGAAGCGCGACGACAGACCGGGGTTCGCGGCGAGTAGCCGGTCCATCCCCTCGGGATACCCGGCCAGTATCACCACCAGGTGATCGCGATTGTCCTCCGCCCGCTTCAACAGCACCTGCAACGCCTCGTCGCCGTAAGCGTCCCCTTTGCCGTAACCGGAGTTGGAGAGCGAGTACGCCTCGTCGACGAAGAGGACCCCACCGATCGCGGAGTCGATCAGCTCGTTGGCCTTCACGGCGGTCTGCCCGAGGTACTCGCCGACCAGGTCGGCGCGCTGCGCCTCCACGAGATGGTCGCCGCCGAGCAGACCCAGCGCGTAGAAGACGCGACCGAGAATGCGGGCGACCGTGGTCTTGCCGGTGCCGGAGGGCCCGGAGAAGACGAAGTGCCGCTTGGGCGGCTGGACCGGCAGACCCTGGCCCGCCCGCAGCCGGGCCATGTTCAACTGCGCTGAAAGCGCCTTGACTTGGCGTTTCACGGGCTCCAGGCCCACCATGCGCTCCAGCTCGGCGAGCGCCTCCTCGAGTAATGCGGGGTCGGTCGGACCGGTGGGCAGTGCCGACGACGTCGTGGCGTTCTTCTCCCGCACGGTCGGATCGATCACCGACGGCAGCGGTCCGGTCGGCGGCAACTCCGGCTCGGACAGCCGCAGATCGCGGCCCTCGATACCGAAGAGCGGGTCCAGGCTGTCCGGCCCCTCCAGCGCGTCCGCGCCGCCGGAGAGGGTGATCGCCGCGAGGTCGGTGGCCTCGTCGTACCCGTCGCCCTCGGAGATCGCCGCGAGTCGGGCCGAGGTGTCCATGAAGGCGGGGTCGACGCGGTGCACGGCCCGGTAGAGGGGGAGTGCGGCGGCCGAGCGGCCGGTGCCCTCGTGGGCCCGCGCCAGCCAGTAGCGCAGCTCCTTGCGTTGCGGCTGTTCGCTGCGACAGCGCATCAGCGCGGACGCGAGCAGGGGCTCGGCCTGTCCGTACATCTCCAGGCGGACCCGGGCCATGCCGCCGAACAGGCCCGCCTCGATGCCGAGCAGCGCGTCGTCGATCAACGGGTCGGTGTGCCGGACGAGTTGCTCCCAGTCCTTGACCAGATAGGCCCGGCAGGCGTGCAGGAAGCGGACCTGATGGTCGGCGTCCACCGGCGGCAGGCCCGCCAAAGCCCGGTCCAGCTCGGGGACATGGCGTCCGTCCAGCCAGTGCGAGGCGTGCGCGAGCAGCAGATCGCGCGGGCTCTCCAGCACGGGCTGCACCCACCAGCCCAGCCAGTACCAGGAGTTGAGGGAGCGCCGGTGCCGCGCGCGCTGTTCCCCGAAGCGGTCCCGGTGCCGGAACATCCGCAGCAGCGCGGTCGTCGTGTCGACGCGCAGCGCGTGCAGACCGAGCCATCCGTCGGCCATCCCGGGATCCATCCGCACCGCGGCCCGGAACTCCTCCTCCGCCTGCGGATAGGCACCCATCGTGTAGGCATCCACACCTCGCAGCCAGGCGAGGTCGGCCGGGGCCTCGGGGCCCCGCGTGCCGAAGTCCATCACGTCCCCCACAAACCGTGCCCCCGTCGGTTGACCGGCGGGCCGTTGCCCGTCGGCCTCCTTGATCGAACCGCCGTGCCGCGGACCGGAGTTGCGGTGCGCGCAGCCGTCCGAAGGTCGCACCGAGGGCATCGTACCTGCGCAGGTGTCGCCCGCCGTAGGGTGCCGCACAGGCCGTTTGACGAGGTGGGAGCAGATGGGGCGCATCGGGAACGGTCACCGTGCGTGAGCGAATTGCGCCGTACAGCGTCCGGATGGCGGGACGAGGGCAGAACGAAGCCCCCGATCACGGGGGAACAACCGGGGGCTTCGCGTTTCTGGGCGGCTTCGCATGGCCGCACATTCAGAACGTAAGTCCTGTACGGCCCCCCGGTCAAGCCGAGTTGAGGCACTCCGGTAAGTCGCCGAAGGGGTCTCTTCACAAGTTCAGCACATTGCGGATGGTCCGTCACCCAGCGTGAGTTCCTGGTCCGGTCCAGCGGTGTTCACCGGCCCCGGGAGCACCTCGTACCCCTTCATGCACTGCCGTACCAGGGTGTCGGCGAACGGTCGTGAAGGATCCTCGGCGAAATGCAGGCGCTCCGCCGAGACCCACTCGCCCCAGAAATCCCGCTGTTCCTCCCCGTCCCTCCTGAGTCCTCGTGTCCAGGACTCCTCGGAGGGCAACTCCATCCACAGCAGACACGCCAGATGCGGGCGCAGTGCGCGGCGGCCCGCGCCGACGCCCTCGATCAGGACGACCGGGGCGGGCGGGAGCGTGCGGGGCGGTCCGAAGCGGCGGGCGTGCCAGTCGTAGGGGGTGTATTCGGCGCGCTCGCCGCGGCGCAGGGGGTCGATCACCTGTGCCAGCAGCCGCCCGGTCCACGCGAACAGCTCGTCGTGGCTGGAGATGTCGTCGAGGTGCAGCACCGGGGCGTCGTCGAGGGCGCGGCTCAACTCCCCGGCGAACGTGGTCTTTCCGGAGCCGGCGTGCCCGTCGACGCCGACCAGGCGGACCGGGCCGCAGGAGGCGGGGAGGCGGCGGAGCCGGGAGGCGAGGTCGTGAATGGCTCTTCCTTGACTGTGCGGTGACGAAATGGACCGATATGGGCCGACCGGAGTGCAGTGTCTCACGGGGGTGTTCGGGCAGGGATCACGGGAGGCGTTCGCCGCTGCGTCCTTGAGTTGATCACGTCAGTGGTCGAGACCAATATTCGTGGGCGTGCCATGGACGAAAGTGCTGTCAGGAGCTGTCACCTGCGGTCATAGTTGGCCCACAACCGTGCAGCGCACCGTGCACGGGACCAGCATCGAATCGGACACACGGGGGTCTCTCCACCTATGAGCAGAGCCGAACAGCCGTCCCGCAGAACCGTCCTGGCCGCCGCGGTCGCCGCGGCCGTGGTGGGCAGCGCCGGACCCGCCGTCGCCGCCGACGCGACCGAGCCCGTGGACACCGCCGACATCCCGGCCCGGCAGGGCCGCCAGGTCGACTACCGCGCCTGGACGACGTACTCCGACTGGCGCGGTGGCACCGCCAAGGGGGCCCGGGCGCTCGCGGGTGCCCGTCCCGGCGTGGAGATCGCGGCCCCGGCCGGTACGACCGACTACACCGACCCGCACACCGGCACGACCGCCGCCTGGGAGTACGCGACCTGGACGTCCCCCGTCCACAGGCTCGCCGTCCCGGCCACCGAGGTGATCTCCTCGTGGAACGCGCGCACCCCGGCCGGCACCTGGCTCCAGGTCGAGCTGACCGGGACCTACTCCGACGGCACGGCCGCGCCCTGGTACGTCATGGGCCGCTGGGCCGCCGGCGACGGGGACATCAAGCGGACCTCGGTCGACGACCAGACCGACGGCAAGAGCACCGTCTGGACCGACACCTTCGCCATCGACGACGCCACCACAGGCCTGCGCCTGGTGTCGTACCGGCTGCGGCTGACCCTCTACCGCAAGCCCGGCACCCGGCTCACGCCCACGGTGTGGCGGCTCGGCGCGATGGGCTCCGACGTCCCGGACCGCTTCACCGTCCCGGCCTCGACCCCGGGCCTGGCCCAGGAGTTGATCGTCCCGCGCTACTCGCAGGAGATCCACGCGGGCCAGTACCCCGAGTACGACAACGGCGGCGAGGCCTGGTGCAGCCCCACCTCCTCGCAGATGATCATCGAGTACTGGGGCGGCCGCCTCACCCCCGAGCAACTGGCCTGGGTGGACCCGGCGTTCGCCGACCCGCAGGTGTGCCACGCGGCTCGCTACACCTACGACTACCAGTACGCGGGGTGCGGCAACTGGCCGTTCAACGCGGCCTACGCGGCCACCTTCAAGGATCTGCAGGGCGTGGTCACCCGGCTCGGCTCGCTGACCGACCTGGAGACGCTGATCGCGGCCGGTATCCCGGCCATAACGTCCCAGTCCTTCCTCAAGGAGGAGCTGACCGGGGCGGGTTACGGAACCTCCGGGCACCTGATGACCGTGATCGGCTTCACGGCCGACGGTGATGTGATCGCCAACGACCCCTTCTCGCCGAGCGACGCGGCCGTGCGGCGCGTCTACAAGCGGCGGGAGTGGGAGAACATCTGGCTCAGGACCAAGCGGTACAACGCCTCCGGCAAGGTCGCCTCCGGCACCGGCGGGGTCTGTTACCTCTACTTCCCGGCGGATCCCACCCATCGCCAGCGCAAGGCGCTCGCGGCGGTCGGTGTGCGCTGAGCGAACAGGAACGGACAGGAACGGACAGGCGGGGGCCCGGGAGACCGGGCCCCCGTGCCGCTCCGGAACCAAACCCCGTGTGACCAAGCTCTCGGCCGCAAAAGGGCTGATCAGTGGCAAGGTGGACGGATCGGTGGGGGGAATCCACCCGATGCATCCGACCTCAGCGAGAAGCCATGACGACACACTCAGCCACCGCCGCCCGCGCCCGCACCGGCGGTCCCAAGGACGACGGCCCGAAGGTCCTGGAGCACGTCATGGGCTGGACCCTCGTCGTGGTCGTCGCGATGCTCGTGGCCCAGCTCGGACTGCTGTGACCTGACACATACGACCTGCCATACTGCGGATGTCCCACCGCCCTTTGGAAACAGGGTCGAATTTGAACATCAGCCACCAGAGCGACGCCGTCCGCCCGCGGGCGCGCGGCACGGAGCGCTCGCTGGCGCGCCGCGCCGAACTGATCGCCATCGGGCGGAAGTTGTTCGCCGACACGTCGTACGACGCGCTCTCGATGGACGACATCGCCCGGCAGGCGCATGTCGCCAAGGGGCTGATCTACTACTACTTCCAGTCCAAGCGCGGCTACTACCTGGCGATCATCCACGACTCGGTCGCCGACCTGATCACCTTCGCCGCGAGCGGACTCGAACTGCCGCAGGTGGACCGGGTGCAGCGCACGATGGACAGCTATCTGCGCTGGGCCGAGAACAACCAGGCCGCCTACCGCACGATCGTCAGCGGCGGCGTCGGTTTCGACGCCGAGGTGCACGCCATCCGGGACGGGGTGCGCGAGGCGATCGTCGCGACCATCGCCGACGGGGCGTACGGCCGCACCGACATCGCGCCGCTGGCCCGCATGAGCCTGTTCGCCTGGGTCTGCGGTGTCGAAGGCGCCACCCTCGACTGGATCGACCGCCCCTCGCTGTCGCGCGACACCATGCGCGAGATCCTGGTCAAGACGCTCGGCGGCGCCATGCGCGCCACCGAGGAACTGGACCCCTCCTACCCGGCCCCGGCCCCCGCGCGCCGCGACACCTGACCGGACCAACTGACAGAGGGGCGGCGGTCCGTGGCCGGACCACCGCCCCGAGTCACCCTCTGACGAAGGTCAGTTGATGGCCTTGATCAGCTCACCGTTCGTGGTGTCCCCGCTCAGCTCCCAGAAGAAGGTGCCGCCGAGGCCCTGCTGGTTCTTGTACGTCATCTTCGTGCCGATGGTCGCCGGGGTGTCGTAACTCCACCAGTTGTTACCGCACTTGGCGTACGCGGTGCCCGCCACGGTGCCGGTCGTCGGGCACTTGGTCTTGAGCACCTTGTAGTCGTCGATGCCGGCTTCCCACGTGCCCGTCGCCGGGCCGGTCGCGGTGCCACCGGGCGCCGCCTGCGTGACGCCGGTCCAGCCGCGCCCGTAGAAGCCGATGCCGAGCAGCAGCTTCGAGGCGGGGATGCCGAGGCCCCGGAGCTTGCTGATGGTCGCCGAGGTGTAGTAGTTCGCCTTCGGGATGCCCGTGTAGGAGTTCAGCGGGGAGTGCGGGGCCGTCGGTCCCGCCGCGTCCCAGGCGCCGAAGTAGTCGTACGTCATCGGGTTGTACCAGTCGACGTACTGGGCCGCGCCCGCGTAGTTCGCCGCGTCGATCTTGCCGCCGGCGGTGGCGTCGGCGGTGATGGCCGCGGTGACCAGGCTGGAGGAGCCGAACTTCGAACGCAGCGCGGACATCAGGTTCTTGAAGGACTCACGCCCGCTGGTGTCGCAGGACAGGCCGCAGGAGTTCGGGTACTCCCAGTCGATGTCGATGCCGTCGAAGACACCGGCCCACTTGGAGTTCTTCACCAGGTCGTAGCAGGACTGGGCGAACGCGGCCGGGTTCTTGGAGGCCTCGCCGAAGCCGCCGGACCAGGTCCAACCGCCGAAGGACCAGAGGATCTTGAGGTTCGGGTGCTTCTTCTTCAGCTTCAGCAGCTGGTTGAAGTTGCCGCGCAGCGGCTGGTCCCAGGTGTCGGCCACGCCGTCCACCGACTCGGCGGCGGTGTAGGTCCGGTCCGTCGCCGCGTAGGCGTCGCCCATCGCGCACTTGCCGCCGGTGACGTTGCCGAAGGCGTAGTTGATGTGCGTGAGCTTGGCCGCCGAGCCGGAGGTCTCGACGTTCTTGGCGAGGTACTTGCGGTCGTAGGTACCCCATTCCGTGAAGTAGCCGACGACCTTGGATCCGGCGGCGGCCTGCGCCGCGGGCGCGGCCGGTTTCGCGGTGGCGTTGGTCGCGCCGGCCAGCAGCCCGGCGCCGAGGACCGCGCAACACGCGGCCGAGACGAGCGCCCGGAAGGGGGCGCGGGAGAAGTGCGGAAGGTGCATCGGTGTCTCCTCCTGGGGGAGAGGGGAACGCACGGCGATTGGCATGAACGCGGTAAAGCGTTGGCAATGAACATTAGGAGGACTAGACCAGTCGGGTCAATGGTTCGGACCAATCTCGCGCAGCGGCCTCCGTCCGTCACCGGGCTTGTCGGCGGCTCGCGATAGTCTTGAAGTGAGCGGTCGTTAACTGGTGACTGGGTGCCTCCGATCGGGCATACTCACAGCGCACAGCCGCTGGTCAGCAGCTTCCGAGACCCGGAAGCGGAGCACCGGCCAGGCACCGAGTACGACCCGGCGACGCCGCGTCCACCCAAGGCGCACGTCCGCCGATGTGCCCGAAACAGGGAGGAGAGCGTCGACATGCCCGACCGCGCCCCGCAGCCGGTGGACCGGCAACTGCCCACGGACGAGGCCCGGGAGCTGATCTCGCTCGTCCGCGACATCGCGCAGCACGAGATCGCCCCGAAGGCGGCCCAGGAGGAGGACTCCGGCCGCTTCCCGCGCGAGGTCTTCACCCTCCTGTCGAGGTCGGGACTGCTCGGCCTTCCCTACGACGCGGAGTACGGCGGCGGCGACCAGCCGTACGAGGTCTACCTCCAGGTCCTCGAAGAGCTCGCCGCGGCCCGCCTCACCGTCGGCCTCGGCGTCAGCGTGCACACCCTCGCCAGCTACGCCCTCGCGGCCTACGGCACCAAGCAGCAGCAGGTCGAACACCTCCCCGCGATGCTCGGCGGCGGCCTGCTCGGCGCCTACTGCCTCTCCGAGCCCTCCTCCGGCTCCGACGCGGCGTCCCTGCGCACGAAGGCGGTCCGGGACGGCGACGACTGGGTGATCACCGGCACCAAGGCCTGGATCACGCACGGCGGCATCGCCGACTTCTACACCGTGATGGCCCGCACCGGCGAGGAGGGCCCCCGGGGCATCACCGCCTTCCTGGTCCCCGCCGACGCCGAGGGTGTCAGCGGCGCGGCGCCCGAGAAGAAGATGGGCATGAAGGGCTCGCCCACCGCGCAGGTCCACTTCGACGGCGTCCGGGTCGGCGACGAGCGGCGGCTCGGCGAGGAGGGGCAGGGCTTCGCGATCGCGCTGGCCTCGCTCGACTCCGGCCGGCTCGGCATCGCGGCCTGCGCCATCGGCCTCGCCCAGGCGGCTCTCGACGAGGCGGTCGGATACGCCACCGGGCGCGAGCAGTTCGGGCGGCCCATCGCCGACTTCCAGGGGCTGCGGTTCATGCTCGCCGACATGGCGACCCAGATCGAGGCGGGCCGCGCCCTGTACCTGGCGGCGGCGCGACTGCGGGACGCGGGACGGCCGTTCGCCAAGCAGGCGGCCATGGCCAAGCTGCACTGCACCGACACGGCGATGAAGGTCACCATCGACGCCGTCCAGGTCCTCGGCGGGTACGGCTACACCGCCGACTTCCCGGCCGAGCGCTACATGCGCGAGGCCAAGGTCCTGCAGATCGTCGAGGGCACCAACCAGATCCAGCGGATGGTCATCGCCCGCCACCTAGCGGGTCCGGAGACCCGCTGAACTGACCCGGGGCGACCGTCGGGGCGGCCAGCCTGACCCACTCCGGGTCGTACCGCCCCGGCAGCGTGCGGCCGCGGTCCGCCCAGGTGCGCAGCAGCTCCCGGTAGATCGGCGGATCCAGAGGCTGCGGCGGCGCGGGCTGAACCGTTCCTGCGGGTGCCGGGACGTAGCTGCGACGCCGTCTCTCGGTCGCCGGGTAGGCGGGGCTCGTAGGGGTCATACCAGGGCAACGCGGGGCGACCGGACAGGTCACCGATGCGCGGAATCGAGCGTGAGTTCGCGACCCGTCGGGCGTCGGTCCCCGCAGTTCGCGGCCCGTCGGGCCTCGGTCCCCGCAGTTCGCGACCTGTCCGGTGTCGATCCCCGCACCGCGTCCGGCCGCCCATGGCCAGGTCCGGCGCCGATGCCCGCACCGAGTCTGGCCACCCACGCTCATCTGACGTACCGTCAGCCCAGCCGTCTCCAGGGAGGTTTGGCGTGGCCGACGACCGCCCCGTACCGCTCGACGAGTACCCCGTGCACCAGGTGCCCCTCTCCATGAAGCACATGGCGACGGGCGACCGGAACGCCTACGACCGCTGCATCTTCCACGTCCTCGACCACGAGGGCCGGGCCCTGCTGATCCTGGGCCTCGGGGTGTACCCGAACGTCGGCGTGATCGACGCCTACGCCACCCTGCGCACCGGCGACACCCTGCACGCGGTCCGCGCCTCCGACGCCCTCGGCGAGGACCGCATGCGGCTCGAAGTGGGCCCGCTCCGCATCGAGGTCCAGGAGCCGCTCGGCCGACTGCGGCTCGTCTCCCGGGACGACTCACTGTCGTACGACCTCACCTGGACTGCCGACTTCCCCGCGCTCTGGGAACCCCATCACCTCCAACGCCGGGGCGACCGGCTCACGTTGGAGGGGCGGCGCTTCGTGCAGGCGGGGAGCGTGGAGGGGTTCGTGCGGGCCGGAGGGGAGGAGTTCCGGGTCACCGCGGGGGAGTGGACCGGTACCCGCGACCGCAGTTGGGGGGTGCGGCCGATACCCGGGGAGGAGGGCGGCCGGCTCGCCGAGGAGTATCCGACCGAGGGCTTCCACTGGGTCTGGTGCCCGGTCCGCTTGGAGGACCGGTTCCTGATGGTGATCGTCCAGGAGGACGCGGACGGCTACCGCACGCTGAACGACGCGACCCTCGTCCGCCCGGGCCACCGCGACCGCCAACTCGGCTGGCCGCAACCGGAGATCACCTACCGCTCCGGCACCCGCCACCCCGAACGCGCCCTCGTCCACCTCGGCGACCCGCGCAAACCGCAGGAGCTGGAGGTGGAGATCCTCACCTCCTCGCCCCTCGCCCTAGGCGCCGGCTACCCGCCCGCCGACGACTGGCAGCACGGCACCTGGCAGGGCCGCGGCTGGACCGACCGACGCACCTACGACCTCACCGAGGCCCACCCGCTCGCGGGCTACGGAGTCACCGATCACGCGGCCCGTTTCCGGCTGGACGGCCGGGTCGGCCACGGAATCTTCGAGCACGGCTCGTTCGGGCGGCACGACCCGAGCGGATTCACGGACTTCAACTCGGTCGCTCCATAAGGGGGTTGCCCATGGCCACGGCACCGCGTCCGCGTACCAGCACTCGCGACCCGCAGGACATCGCCCGCCGTCTCACTGCCTGGCTCGACACCCGGCTGCCCGGCGCCAAGGCGACCGGGGTCACCGTCCCCGCCTCGAACGGCATGTCCAGCGAGACCCTGCTCTTCGACATCGAACACCCCGAACCGCCCTTCACCGCCTGCGCGTTGAGGCTGGCCGCCGACCCGGGGGCGTACACCGTCTTCCCGGTCTACGACCTGCCCCGCCAGTACCGCACGATGCGCCTGGTGGCCGAGCACTCCGATCTGCCGGTGCCGAAAGTGCGCTGGCTGGAGGAGGACCCGGGTCCGCTCGGGGCGCCGTTCTTCGTCATGGAGCGGGTCGAAGGGCGCGTCCCACCGGACGTCATGCCCTACACGTACGAGGGCAACTGGCTGCACGCGGCCACCGACGCCGAGCGCGAGCACCTGGAGGCGGTGTCGGTAGGCCTGTTGGCCCGCCTGCACGACCAAGTCCCGGTCGGGGAGGCCGAGTTCCTCGCACTCCCCGGTGAAGGCGACTCCCTGCGCCGCCACGTCACGGCTCAACGCGCCTACTACGACTGGGTGGTGGCCGGAGTCGCCCGCTCACCCCTCATCGAGGCCGCCTTCGACCGGTTGGAGGAGCAGTGGCCCCGGGACCCCGGCCCGCCGGTGTTCAACTGGGGCGACGCACGCATCGGGAACGTCATCTACGACGGATTCGACCCCGTGGCCGTCCTGGACTGGGAGATGGCGGCCCTGGCCCCGCGCGAGGTCGACCTCGGCTGGACCGTCTATCTGCACCGCTTCTTCCAGGACCTGACCGCGGCCTTCGGACAGCCCGGCCTGCCGGACTTCCTGCGCCGAGACCGCGTCGAGGCCCGCTATGCGCAACTCACCGCTCACACACCCCGCGACATGGACTTCTACACCCTGTACGCGGCACTGCGGCACGCGATCGTCATGCTGCGCATCGCCTACCGCCAGGTGCACTTCGGAGAGGTGGCCGTCCCGGCGGACCCGGACACACTGATCCTGCACCACGGCAGCCTGCGGGCCATGGTGCAGGGCAGTTACTGGGATTGAGCGAGGCGGCGAGAGAGTCAGGCGGCCTGGCGGCGCATCACCGGCACGCGCATCGGGCGTGAGCCCGCGCCGCCGACGTGCGAGAAGGGCTGGGTGCGCCAGTCGAGTCCCTGAGGGAGCGTCAACAGCAGGGCCGTGTCCTGCTCCTGGGGCTCGGCCGACTCGTCGGCGGAGGGCGCGTCGGCCGCGCTGCGGCCGGTACCGGTACAGACCGTCAGACCGAAGGGGTTCCACGGCGAGGCGCACAGCGCGTGCTCCGGCAGGACCTCCTCGTCCGCCAGCAGCGCGATGGGCTGCACGCAGTCCGGGCAGACCACCCGGTACATCTCGAACGTCTCGAACGTCTCGTACGCGTCGAGCTCGTCCACGTCGTAGTCGTCGGCTTCGACGCCCTCCGGATCGGCCTCGACGACCGACTGGAGGCGCTTGGGCGCGGTACGACCAGGGCGCTTAAGACTCTGCATAGGTTCTCCCCCTAGGGCTGGGCCGTGAAGGCGCTGCGGCCTCGACCACAGCAAGCACTTCCCGCGCCGTCTCGGCGGTAATCACGAGACCATCACGGAGAATCCCCGACGACTGTGGTGTTCGTCACATGCTGTCCGCAGGTGCCCGACGCGGCCGTTTTGTCCCTCGGGCGGCTCACAGGCCGCTCTCGGCCACATCACGAACCGGGTATGACCTGCGCCGCTCGGCTATCCGAGGAGATCAACGGCACTGTAGGTTCTTGCGCCATGGAGGAGCTGGACCGACAAATCGTGCAGCTGCTCGTCAAGGACGGGCGGATGAGCTACACCGACCTGGGCAAGGCCACGGGCCTGTCCACGTCGGCCGTGCACCAGCGGGTGCGGCGGCTGGAACAGCGGGGCGTCATCCGCGGGTACGCGGCGGTCGTCGACCCCGAGGCCGTCGGGCTGCCGATGACCGCCTTCATCTCGGTGAAACCGTTCGACCCCAGCGCCCCCGACGACATCGCGGACCGCCTCTCCGGCGTCCCCGAGATCGAGGCCTGCCACAGCGTCGCCGGCGACGAGAACTACATCCTCAAGGTCCGCGTCTCCACCCCGCACGAACTCGAGGAACTGCTCGCCCGCCTGCGCTCACTGGCCGGCGTCTCGACCCGGACGACAGTGGTCCTGTCGACGCCGTACGAGGCACGTCCGCCGCGCATCTGACAGTCGCCCGTCGCAGGTCTGCCTTCCCGGTCGCCGAGCAACGGGTGACCTGCGTGCAACGGCGCCCCACCGAGGCGCGAGACTGTTCCCCATGAGTGAGCGCACCGACCCGCACCGGACCGTCCTGCTCCGCCGTGGCGAGGTCCACAGCCCCGCCGATCCCTTCGCGACCGCGATGGTCGTGGAGCGCGGCCAGGTGGCCTGGGTCGGCTCGGAGGGAGCCGCCGACGCCTTCGCGGACGGCGTCGACGAGATCGTGGACCTGGACGGCGCCCTGGTCACCTCGGCCTTCACGGACGCCCACGTGCACACCACGGCGACCGGCCTGGCCCTCACCGGCCTCGACCTGTCCGACGCGCCCTCGCTGGAGGCAGCCCTCGTTCGCGTACGGGACTTCGCCGCCGCCCGCCCCGACGACCGCGTCCTGCGCGGCCACGGCTGGGACGCGGCCCGCTGGCCCGGCGGCCGTCCCCCGACCCGCGCCGAACTCGACGAGGCGACCGGCGGCCGCCCGCTCTACCTCAGCCGGATCGACGTCCACTCGGCGGTCGTGACCACCGCCCTGCTCGCCCTCACCCCCGGTCTGGACGCGCCCGACGCCCCGCTCACCGGCGACGCCCACCACGCCGTCCGCGCGGCCGCGCTCGCCGCCGTCACCCCGGCCCAGCGCGCCGAGGCCCAGCGCGCGGCCCTCGCCCACGCGGCCTCCCTCGGCATCGGCTCGGTCCACGAGTGCGCCGGGCCGGACATCTCCTCCGAGGACGACTTCACCGGCCTGCTCCGGCTCGCCGCCGAGGAGGCGGGACCGCGGGTCGTCGGCTACTGGGCCGAGCAGGACGTCGAGAAGGCGCGTGCGCTCGGCGCGACCGGTGCGGCCGGCGACCTCTTCGTGGACGGCTCCCTGGGCTCGCACACGGCCTGTCTGCACCAGCCGTACACCGACGCCGACCACACGGGCACCGGGTACCTGGACGCGGACGCCGTCGCCGCCCATGTCGTCGCCTGCACCGAGGCGGGCCTACAGGCGGGCTTCCACGCGATCGGTGACGGCGCCCTGACCGCCGTCGTCGAGGGTGTCCGAGCGGCCGCCGAGAAGGTCGGCCTCGCCCGCATCCGCGCCGCCCGCCACCGCGTCGAGCACGCCGAACTGCTCACCCCCGAGACGATCGCCGGCTTCGCCGAACTCGGCCTCACCGCCTCCGTGCAGCCCGCCTTCGACGCCCTGTGGGGCGGCGCGGACGGCATGTACGCCCAGCGCCTGGGCGCCGAACGGGCGCGCGCCCTGAACCCCTACGCGGCCCTCCTGCGCGCTGGCGTCCCGCTCGCCTTCGGCTCCGACAGCCCGGTCACCCCTCTCGACCCGTGGGGCACGGTCCGCGCCGCCGCCTTCCACCGCACGCCGGAGCACCGGGTCTCGGTGCGCGCCGCGTTCACGGCGCACACGCGGGGCGGCTGGCGGGCCGTCGGGCGCGACGACGCGGGCGTCCTGGTGCCGGGCGCGCCCGCGGACTACGCCGTGTGGCGCACCGACGAGCTGGTCGTGCAGGCCCCGGACGACCGGGTGGCCCGCTGGTCCACCGACCCCCGCTCGGGCACTCCCGGCCTGCCCGACCTGACCCCGGGGCACGACCTCCCCGTATGCCTGCGCACGGTGGTCGGCGGGCGGACGGTGTTCGTAGGGCCGGGCGAGTGATCTCCCGGGGTGGCGCGGCTCGGATCTTGGGCCGCCGCCTCGACGCGCGACCTGCGCATCCTCTGCCCTGACCAGGCCATCAGCGAAGTAACAGCAGGTCAGACGGCTGTTGACAGGCGGCGGCAACGGGCCGGTAGGTTCGGCCGAGTCCACCACCGGACGCCCGACCGGGGAACGTCCGCGCACTCGTCGCGGCGCCGCTGGGTCAGGGACGGTGTGCCGCACCGGGGCACCGCCACTGGGAGCCAGGCTCAGTGCCCGCGCCGCAGCGAGGGAACGTTCCGGCCGGTCGGGGAGGTGTGACCCGGGTGGGGCCCGGACGCTCAGTAGACAACGGCTTTCGGTCGACCCGCAGCCAGCGGGTCCCAGGTCGGCCCGAAGGGCGCCGGGCCCCCATCCGCAGTACGCAGCGAATCCACAGGAGACAAAAAACCCTAAAGGCCCATGCTTACCCCGCTCTTGTGGAAACGACACCACCATACGAACCTTCTGTCACGTCATCGCAGGCGGCGGCCACTATGGTGGATGTCTGCGTACGGACACGAAGGGGCAGCAGTGAACGACGGCGACGGGACCCTCGCGGCATCGGACCGGGGGAGGCAGTTCGGGCCGCTCGGCACCGCCTTGGTGATCATCCCGACCTACAACGAGGCGGAGAACATCAAGTCGATCGTCGGCCGGGTGCGTGCCGCCGTCCCCGAGGCGCACGTCCTCGTGGCCGACGACAACAGCCCCGACGGCACCGGCAAGCTCGCCGACGAACTGGCCGTCGAGGACGACCAGGTCCAGGTGCTGCACCGCAAGGGCAAGGAAGGCCTCGGCGCCGCCTACCTCGCGGGCTTCCGCTGGGGTCTGGACAACGGTTACGGCGTGCTGATCGAGATGGACGCCGACGGCTCCCACCAGCCCGAGGAGCTGCCCCGGCTGCTCACCGCCCTCAAGGGCGCCGACCTCGTGCTCGGCTCCCGCTGGGTGCCGGGCGGCCGGGTCGTGAACTGGCCCAAGAGCCGCGAGGCCATCTCCCGCGGCGGCAGCCTGTACTCCCGGCTCGCCCTCGACCTGCCGCTGCGCGACATCACCGGCGGCTACCGCGCCTTCCGCCGCGAGACCCTCGAAGGCCTCGGCCTCGACGAGGTCTCCTCCCAGGGCTACTGCTTCCAGGTCGACCTGGCCCGCCGCTCGGTCAAGGCCGGCTACCACGTCGTCGAGGTGCCCATCACGTTCGTGGAGCGCGAGCTGGGCGACTCCAAGATGAGCCGGGACATCCTCGTGGAGGCGCTGTGGCGCGTCACCGCGTGGGGCGCGACGGAGCGGGTCGGCAAGGTGCTGGGACGCGACAAGAAGCAGCCCTGACGGCCCTGCGACCGGGCAGGTAAGCACGGCGTACGGCTTCACAGGCTCTGTTGATCATCCCCTTATCCCGTACTGAGCCGGGTCCAGGCACACTGGATGCATGACGACTGGTGCGCAGACCCCCATCCATCCGGCCCGGCCCCGGCGCTCGCGGCTGCGGACCTACCTGCCGCTGGGCGTCGCCGCCTGGCTGGTGCTGGAGATCTGGCTGCTGACCGTGGTAGCGGGCGCCTCCAGCGGCTTCACCGTCTTCCTGCTGCTGGTCGCCGGCTTCGTGGTCGGCTCCGCGGTGATCAAGAAGGCGGGCCGCCGGGCCTTCCAGAACCTGAACGAGGCCGTCCAGCGCGGCACGCCTCCGGCGAGCGGCGGCGGCAACGGCCTGATGATGCTCGGCGGCCTGCTCCTGATGATCCCCGGCCTGATCTCGGACGCGGTGGGCCTGCTCCTGCTGATCCCCCCGGTCCAGAAGGCCCTGAGCCGCCTGGCGGAGCGCACGGTCGAACGCAAGCTGAGCGCGGCCGGTGCGGGAGGTCTGGGCGACGCCTTCACACAGGCCCGCATCCACCGCCCCGACGGCAAGGTGGTCCAGGGAGAGGTCATCCGCGACGACCGGGACGACACCCCGCCGGAGCAGGGCCCGAGGCACCCGCTGACCGGCTGAGGGCACTTGTATTTTTTCAGCCCGTCCGGCGTTTGAGGACGAGGCCCTCTGGGGCCGACGGGGGTCTGGGGGCGCAGCCCCCAGGGACCGCAACCCCCACTCGGCCGCACCAAAGTCACCAGCCGCACTCAGCACAAAACCGCGGGCGCCGTACGCAGACTTCACGTACGGCGCCCGCGGTTACGTGCGCGTTGTGTTCCCCGCTCAAACCCCGTAGGGACTACGCCGACTTGCGGCTGTCCCTGGGGTGTACCGCGATATTCATCGCGCCGGAGCGGAGAACGGCCAGACGCTCCTCGAGGACCTCTTCGAGCTCCTCTCGGGTGCGCCGTTCCATCAGCATGTCCCAGTGCGTACGCGCGGGCTTGGCCTTCTTCTCTTCAGGGCCGTCGCCGTCAACGAGGAGAGCTTGGGCCCCGCAGACCTTGCACTCCCACTCCGGCGGGATCTCCGCCTCGACCGAGAAGGGCATCTCGAAGCGGTGCCCCTTCTCGCATGCGTACTCCACGGCCTGGCGCGGGGCCAGGTCGATGCCGCGGTCCGTCTCGTAGCTGGTCACCACGAGGCGCGTGCCGCGAAGAGCTCGCTCACTCATGAATCGTGCCTCCCGGGCTTGTCGCCCACAGGACAGGTGTCGCTGTCGTCGTCATCCGGTCAACGTCCGGTCGGCGGTAAAGATTCCCGTTCCGGGTCCCGTTCCGGGTCATGCGTCACCGTCGTAGTCGCCCCTTGTTGTACCCACCAGTGCCCTGTTTGTCACATCTGCTAGCAGATGTCACCCAGCGTTTCGGCATCTTTGACGCGCAGTAACGGTACGCCTGGCAGGCCAAACGCGTACACTACCGCCCTTTCGCGTCGAACGCTAAATCCTCTCGGGAACAGGATTGCCCGCGTCGCTGATCGCCTGCCGCACCGGAACCCGTGCGAGCAGCACGAACCCGATGACGAAGAAGGCCACCAGGGAGATGATCGCGTCGCGATAACTTCCTGTCAGCTGGTAGGTGATCCCGAACAGAAGTGGGCCCAACCAGCTCATGCCCCTGTCGCTCATCTCGTACGCCGAGAAGTACTCGGCCTCCTTGCCGGGCGGGACGAGATGGGAGAACAGGGAGCGGGACAGGGCCTGGCTGCCGCCCAGGACGAGGCCGACGCCGGACGCGAGGACGAAGAACCACACCGGCGCGCCGGCCGGCAGGAAGTACCCGGCTGCCAGCGTCACCGTCCACGCCACCAGCGAGCCGAGGATCGTGCGCTTGGCGCCGTACGTCCGGGCGAGTCGCCCCATGCCCAGCGCGCCCGCCACCGCGAGCACCTGGACGAGCAGGACCGCGGCGATGAGCGTGGACTGGCCGAGGCCGAGTTCCTCGGAGCCGTAGACCGAGGCCTGGGAGATCACCGTCTGGACGCCGTCGTTGTAGACGAGGTAGGCGAGCAGGAAGGAGAGGGTGAGTGGGTGGCGGCGCATGTGGCGGATCGTCGCGGCCAGTTGGCGGAATCCCGGGGCGGTCGGTTCGGTCCGCGGTCCGGTGCGGCGGTCGCGCAGCCGGCTCAACGGGATCAGCGTGAAGGCGCCCCACCACAGGCCGGCCGAGGCCAGGCAGATGCGGACGGCCGTGGTCTCGGAGACGCCGAAGGTGTCGTGCGCCAGATAGAGCACCAGGTTGGCGATCAGGACCAACGATCCGGCCGCGTAGCCGAAGGCCCAGCCCCGGGAGGAGACCGCGTCGCGCTCCTCGGGCGGCGCGATCTGGGGCAGGTAGGAGTTGTAGAGCATCATCGCCACCGACTGCGCGGCGTTCGCGACGATCAGCAGCAGGCCCCCGAGCAGATAGCGGTCGCCGCCCAGGAAGAACATGCCGGTCGTCGCCGCGGCGCCCACGTAGGCCGCCACCCCGAGCAGCGGCTTCTTGCGGCCCGAGCGGTCGGCCGCCGCGCCCACCAGGGGCATCACCAGCACGGCCACGATCACCGACAAGGACACCGAGTACGCGAAGAAGGACCCGGCGCGCACCGGTATCCCCAGCGGATGCACGAACCCGTCCGCGTCCGCCGCGTCCTTGGCGACCGACGTCAGATAGGGGCCGAGGAACACGGTGAGCACGCTGGTCGAGTAGACCGAGCAGGCCCAGTCGTAGAAGTACCAGCCGCGCTGCTCGCGCTGCCGGTCGAAGGCTTCCGCCCGCACGGTGTCGGCGCTCACCCGTGCCCTCGCTTCCCCGCTGAGGTGCGAAGGCTCGGCGGGGTGGTCCGGGGCCTCAGGCCCAGACGCCACGCTCTTCCATGACCTTGCGCAACGTGTCGATGTGATCGGTCATGATGCCATCCACCCCCAGGTCCAGGAGCCGGTGCATGCGATCGGGTTCGTTGATGGTCCACACGTGCACCTGCAGCCCGCGCGCGTGGGCGGCGCGTACGAAGCGCCGGTCGACGACCTGGATGCCCGACTGGGCCTCGGGCACCTGGGCGGCGATCGCGGAGCGGCGCAGCGCGGCGGGGACGCCCCAGGAGCGCAGCCGCAGATTGAGCACCCCGCGCGTGCCGTACGACGTCGCCAGGCGGGGTCCGGCCAGCCGCTGGGCGCGGATCACGCGCGCCTCGGAGAAGGAGCCGACGCAGACGCGGTCCCAGGTGTTCGTGCGCTCGATCAGCTCCAGGAAGGGGTGCAGCGAGGCCTCGGCCTTGAGGTCCACGTTCCAGCGCGCCTCCGGGAACTCCTCCAGGAGCTCCTCGAAGAGCGGCACGGGTTCCTTGCCCGCCACGCGCGCGTGGCTGACGTCCTTCCACATCAGGTCGCCTATGCGTCCGCCGCCGTCGGTCACCCGGTCCAGCGTCGCGTCGTGGAAGGCGACCAGCTTGCCGTCCGCCGTGGCGTGTACGTCGGTCTCCAGATAGCGGTAGCCCGCCTTCACCGCCCGCCGGAACTGCAGCGCGGTGTTCTCCAGACCGTCCGCCGCCCCGCCCCGGTGGGCGAAGGGGATGGGGCCGGGGTGGTCGAGGTAGGGGTGGCGTATCGGCGTGCTCACCGACGCAGTATCGCGCGCCGCGGTTGCACGCCGGCAACGACCGTGCTGCCGCCCGATGCCGAGGGGACGTCGAACACCCGCAGGAAGAGCTGGGCCAGCGGTCCGATCGACACCGCGTACAGGAGCGTGCCGACGCCGACGGTGCCGCCGAGGGCGAAGCCGGTCGCCACGACCACGATCTCGATCGCCGTCCGCAGCAGCCGGATCGAGCGGCCGGTACGCCGGTGCAGTCCGGTCATCAGGCCGTCCCGCGGGCCCGGGCCGAGGCGGGCGGCGATGTAGAGGCCGGTGGCCGCGCCGTTGAGCAGGACGGCCGTGAGCATCAGGGGGATCCGTACGGCCAGGGAGTGCGCCTCGGGGACGAGGGCGAGCGTGCCATCCATGGCGAGGCCGACCACGAAGACGTTGGAGACCGTGCCGAGGCCCGGTCGCTGGCGCAGCGGGATCCACAGGAGCAGCACGGCCGCGCCGATGATGATCGACACCACGCCGATCGTCAGCCCGGTGAGCTCGGCGAGGCCCTGGTGCAGCACGTTCCAGGGTTCGAGCCCCAGGCCCGCCACCACGAGAAGCGCGGAGCTGACTCCGTACAGGACGAGCCCGACGTACAGCTGGATCAACCGTCTCGGGAGACGGCTCTTCGTGGACAAGGGGATCCTCCAGTGGTCCTAGTGGCCTGCTTCGTGTCACCCTGTGGCTTGGGTGGGGACATCATCCATGGCCAATTCGAGGAAGGTGGACTGGTTTCCATGGCGCAGTGGACCTCGGCGATGGGCGCGGCCCAGCTCGCCCGGCTGCTCAACTCCCAGCAGGACCGCCCCGCGGGCCCCGGCACCCGCCGGCCGCCGGCCTACCGGTCGCTCGCCGACGGCGTACGGCTGCTGGTGCTTGAGGGCCGGGTGCCGGTGGCCGCCCGGCTGCCCGCCGAGCGCGAGCTGGCGCTGGCCCTGTCCGTCAGTCGTACGACGGTCGCGGCGGCCTACGAGGCGTTGCGCGCCGAGGGGTTCCTGGAGTCCCGGCGCGGCGCGGGCAGTTGGACCGCCGTGCCCGCCGGAAACCCGCTCCCCGCGCGCGGTCTTGAGCCGCTGCCGCCCGAGGCGCTCGGCTCCCTCATCGACCTGGGCTGCGCGGCCCTGCCCGCCCCCGAGCCGTGGCTGACTCGGGCCGTCCAGGGCGCCCTTGAGGAGCTGCCGCCGTACGCCCACACGCACGGCGACTACCCCGCCGGGCTGCCCGCGCTGCGCGCGATGATCGCCGACCGGTACACCGCGCGCGGGATCCCGACGATGCCCGAGCAGATCATGGTCACCACTGGTGCCATGGGCGCCATCGACGCGATCTGCCACCTCTTCGCGGGCCGTGGCGAGCGCGTCGCCGTCGAGTCGCCGTCGTACGCCAACATCCTTCAGTTGATGCGGGAGGCGGGGGCGCGTCTGGTGCCGGTCGCGATGGCCGAGGGGCTGTCCGGCTGGGACCTGGACCGATGGCGGCAGGTGCTGCGCGAGGCCGCGCCGCGCATCGCGTACATCGTCGCCGACTTCCACAACCCGACCGGCGCGCTCGCCGACGACGACCAGCGCCGCAAGCTCGTGGAGGCGGCCCGCTCCGCGGGGACGGTGCTGATCGCCGACGAGACGATGACCGAGCTGTGGCTGGACGACGACGTCGAGATGCCGCGGCCCGTCTGCGCCTTCGACCCCGCCGGGTCCGCGGTGATCACCGTCGGCTCGGCCAGCAAGGCCTTCTGGGCGGGCCTGCGCATCGGCTGGGTGCGTGCCGCGCCGGACGTGATCCGCAGCCTGGTCTCCGCCCGCGCCTACGCCGACCTGGGCACGCCGGTGCTGGAGCAGCTGGCCGTCAACTGGCTGTTCGGTACCGGCGGTTGGGAGCAGGCCGTGCAGGTGCGGCGCGCTCAGGCGCGGGAGAACCGGGACGCCCTGGTCGCGGCGGTACGGCGGGAACTGCCCGGCTGGGAGTTCGAGGTGCCCCGGGGCGGGCTCACCCTGTGGGTGCGGACCGGGGGGCTGTCGGGCTCGCGGATCGCCGAGGCGGGGGAGCGGGTCGGGGTACGGGTGCCGTCGGGGCCGCGGTTCGGGGTCGACGGCGCCTTCGAGGGGTATGTGCGACTGCCGTTCACCGTGGGGGGCGCGGTGGCGGAGGAAGCGGCGACACGGCTCGCCGCCGCGGCGAAGCTGGTGGAGAGCGGGGGCACCGGGACGGGCGAGGCGCCCCGCACGTTCGTGGCGTAGGACGCGTGAAACGGCGGAGCCCCGGGTGACCGAGAGTCACCCGGGGCTCCGACCGACGATCCGCATCGACCCCACCCTCGCCCTAAACACCCCGGGACCGGGCTCCCCGACCGTCGGCACCTTGGCATATCATAATAACACAACTCACAACAACA
>NZ_JBSFLV010000075.1:0-47016 GCF_053599215.1 Streptomyces sp. NPDC001002
CGTCGGCGGACTCTTTTGGGTCCGCCGGCGCCCGCGTCCTCATGCCTTGCGGTAGGTGTACGCCTCCCCGGCCGCCGCCTCGACCGCGGCCAGATCGGCGCCTGTCGAGGCCGTGACGACCGCGGCCACCGCGCCCTCCACGAACGGGGCGTCCACCAGGTGTGTGCCGGGCGGGAGTTCGTCGCCCTCGGCGAGCAGGGCCTTCACGGTGAGGACCGCGCTGCCGAGGTCGGTGAGGATCGCGACCCCGGCACCCCGGTCCACGGACGCGGCAGCGGCGGCGATCAGCTCTGAGCTGGTGCCGAGGCCGCCGCCCTCGGTGCCGCCCGCCGCGGCCACCGGCACCTCGGTGCCGCCGCCCGCGAGGCCCTTCGCCAGTTCGGCCACCGACGCGGCGACCTCCGCGCTGTGCGACACCAGCACGATCCCGACCAGCTCGCCGTCACTCACCGTCCGCCTCCGCCAGGGCCGCGATCAGCAGGGACGCCGAGGTGGCCCCGGGATCCTGGTGCCCGATGCTGCGCTCGCCGAGGTAGCTCGCGCGGCCCTTGTGCGCCTGCAAGGGCGTGGTCGCCAGCGCGCCCTCCTCGGCGGCCGACCGGGCCGCGCCGAAACCGTCCGGGAGCGCGTCCACGGCCGGTACGAGGGCGTCGATCATGGTCTTGTCGCCCGGCGCGGCACCGCCGAGCGCCATGACCGCGTCCACCCCGGCCCGCAGCGCCTGGGCGAACTCCGCCTCGCTCACCTCGCCGGCCTCCCCGAGCGCCTTGCCGGTACGGCGCAGCAGCGTCCCGTACAGGGGCCCCGACGCGCCGCCGACCGTCGAGATCAGCGTCCGTCCGGCAAGCGTCAGGACCGCCCCGGGCGTGTCCGGCGCCTCCTTCTCCAGCGTCGCGGCCACGGCCCGGAACCCGCGCTGCAGATTGCTGCCGTGGTCCGCGTCCCCGATCGGGGAGTCGAGGGAGGTGAGCCGCTCCGCCTCGCGGTCGACGGAAGCGGCGGTCGCCGTCATCCAACGGCGGAAGAAGTCGGCGTCGAGCACGGGATCTCCTTGCGTGGTAGGTGAGTTGCGGTCGCCGGTCCCCGTGTCACACGCCCCAGCGCAGCCCCGGCGTCTTCACCGGCGCGTCCCACAGCCGCAGCGTCTCCTCGTCGATCTGGCACAGGGTGACCGACGCGCCGGCCATGTCCAGCGAGGTGACGTAGTTGCCGACGAGCGTGCGGGCGACCGCGACACCGCGGGCGGCGAGCACGCGCTGGACCTCGGCGTTGAAGCCGTACAGCTCAAGGAGCGGGGTGCCGCCCATGCCGTTGACCAGGACGAGGACCGGGTTGCGCGGGGGCAGGTCCTCCAGGATCGCGTTCAGCGCGAAGTCGGCGATCTCGCCCGAGGTCATCATCGGCCGCCGCTCCCGGCCGGGCTCGCCGTGGATGCCGACGCCCAACTCCAGCTCGCCGGCGGGCAGATCGAAGGTGGGGGTGCCCTTGGCGGGCGTGGTGCCGGCGCTGAGCGCGACGCCGAAGCTGCGGGAGTTCTCGTTGACCTGTCGGGCGATCGACGCCACCCGCTCCAGCGGCTGGCCCTCGTCGGCGGCGGCACCGGCGATCTTCTCGACGAACAGCGTCGCGCCGGTACCGCGCCGGCCCGCCGTGTAGAGACTGTCGGTCACGGCCACGTCGTCGTTGACCAGCACCTTGGCGACCTGGATGCCCTCGTCCTCGGCGAGCTCCGCCGCCATGTCGAAGTTGAGCACGTCACCCGTGTAGTTCTTCACGATGAACAGCACGCCGGCCCCGCTGTCCACGGCCGCCGCCGCGCGCACCATCTGGTCCGGCACCGGGGAGGTGAAGACCTCGCCGGGACAGGCGGCGGAGAGCATGCCGGGACCCACGAATCCGCCGTGCAGCGGCTCGTGCCCCGAGCCGCCGCCGGAGATCAGGGCGACCTTTCCGGCCACGGGGGCGTCCCGCCGTACGATCACGCGGTTCTCCACGTCGACGGTGAGCTCGGGGTGCGCCGCGGCCATGCCTCGCAACGCGTCCGCCACCACGGTTTCCGGGACGTTGATCAACATCTTCATCGGTACCTCCTGGTGTGCACGGCTGTCGGGCGTCCGGCCTGTTCCTCACTGGTCAGAGTAGGCGAGATCGGGTGACGGACCAGGGGGTGGGCAGCGGTCGGAAGTAGGTCAACTGGCCGATGCACGATCATGTCCGGGCGGCAGAGGGTTGATCGGGCACTCGGGGGCGCCCGTGACCGTCGCGCGTCAACAGGAGAGCAGAGAGTCCTCACGATGATCAACCGTCGTAACGTTCTCAAGTCGTCCAGCGCCCTGGCGGCCGGTGGCTTCGTGCCCGTGGCCGCGCGGGCGAAGCCCGGTGCGGGCGGCGGATCCGGTCTCCGGCCGGGTGTGCGGTACGTCGACGTCCCGGGCGGCCGGGTCTGGGTGAACGTGGTCGGCAGTGGCCGGCGCCCCGCGCTGCTGGTGCTGCACGGCGGACCGGGTGCGGGCCACGACTACCTGGAGTCCCTCGGCGACCTCGCCACCGACCGGCCGGTCGTCTTCTACGACCAGCTCGGCTGCGGTCACTCGGACAAGCCCGACAACCCCGCGCTCTGGCGGATCGACCGGTTCGTCGCCGAGCTGGAGGCGGTCCGGAGCGCGCTGGGCCTGCGCCACTTCCACCTGTACGGGCACTCGTGGGGCGGCTGGCTCGCCATCGAGTACCTGCTCCGCCGGCCCCGCGAGGTGGGCGCCGTCGTGCTGGCCAGCACCTCGTCCAGCGCGCCCCAGTTCGTCGCGGGCACCCGGCAGCTGCGCACGCTCCTGCCCGCCGATGTACAGAGCGTCCTGGACGAGTACGAGGCGAGGGGCGACTACACCGCGCCCGAGTACCTCGACGCGGTGAACGTCTTCTACGCCAACTTCTTCTGCCGCCTCGACCCGTACCCCGAGGCCCTGCTGCGCAGCGCCGCGAACGTCGACGGCAACCAGGTGTACGCCACCATGAACGGCCCCAACGAGTTCGTGATGACCGGCAATCTCTCCACCTGGGACCGCACCGCCCAGCTGCGCCGGATCAGGTATCCCGTCCTGCTCACCCGCGGCCGCTACGACGAGTTCGCGGTTGACTCCACGGACACCCTGGAACAGCGTCTCCCCTCCACCGAGCGGGTCGAGTTCCCCAACAGCGCCCACATGGCGATGTGGGAGGACCGGGAGGCGTACATGCGGACGCTCTCGTCGTTCCTGGCGAAGTGGGACAGAGTTCGCTGATCCGCGTGAAGCCCTGAGTGTTGGGCACTCGGTGGATGCCGGTCGCTGAGGCCGCATTTTCCGGAGGAGTTGTTTTCACGTGAATGAGAATGTTTGGGATTACCGGTCGACCGCCGACCGTCTGGCGAGTGTCGACCTCACCGGTTACAAGGTAGAAGCCACCGACGGCGGTATCGGCAAGGTCGACAAGCATTCCGACGAGGTCGGCGACGCCTATCTGGTGGTGGACACCGGTGTGTGGATCTTCGGCAAGGAAGTCCTGCTCCCGGCGAGCACGGTCATCAGGATCGACTCGGACGACGAGAAGGTGTTCGTCGACCGCACCAAGCAACAGATCAAGGATGCCCCGGAGTTCGACCGCGAGAAGCACCTGGGCGACCCGGGCTACCACGATGAACTGGGCACCTACTACGGCACGAACACCCCGCGCGGCGGCCCCGACCTGGGCACCCCGCGCAGCCCCATGGTCTGATCCGTCGCACCTCGGCCCCGGGACTTCCAAGGAGTCCTGGGGCTTTCGCGTGCCCGCTGCCCTGTGCGGGCTCAGGCGCCGCTGCGCGGCAGCCGGACGACCTGGACGAAGAAGTCGTCGATCTGGCGGACGGCGGCGATGAACTGGTCCAGGTCGACCGGCTTGGTGACGTAGGCGTTGGCGTGCAGCTTGTAGCTGCGCAGGATGTCCTCCTCGGCCGCCGAGGTGGTGAGGATGACCACGGGGATGTGGGCCAGCTCCGGGTCCGACTTGATCTTCTCCAGGACCTGACGGCCGTCGTACTTGGGCAGGTTGAGGTCGAGCAGGATGAGGCCGGGGCGGACCGCGTTCGGGTGGTCGCCGCGCCGGTAGAGGAAGTCGAGGGCCTCCTCGCCGTCCCGTACGACGTGCAGGGTGTTGCCTATCTTGTTGTCCTCGAAGGCCTCGCGGGTCATCAACTCGTCGCCGGGGTCGTCCTCCACGAGCAGGACGTCGATGGAGGAGGCGGGCGGAGTGGTCATGTCAGGGCCTTCTTCTCGGTGCTGGGGTCGGAGGCCGTCGCCGGGACGGCGGCGAACGGGAGGGTGAAGCAGAAGCGGGTGCCCTCGGTGCGGCCGGTGTCGAGCCAGATCGTGCCGCCGTGGTACTCCACGATCTTCTTGCACAGGGCGAGTCCGATGCCGGTGCCGCCGTACGCGTCACGGCTGTGCAGCCGCTGGAAGATGACGAAGACCTTCTCGGCGAACTCCGCGGGGATGCCGATGCCGTTGTCGGTGACGTACACGAGCCAGGTGTCCGGCCGGTCGGGGTCCACGGCACAGGTGATCGTCACGTGCGGCGGGCGGTCCGGGTGGCGGAACTTGAGGGCGTTGCCGATGAGGTTCTGCCACAGCATGGCCAGCAGCATGGGGTCGCCGACGATCTCGGGCAGGGCGCCAGGACGGTCGACGCGGGCGCCGGACTCCTCGACGGCCGCCGTCAGGTTCGACAGCGCCTTGTCGAGGGTCTGGCCGAGATCGACGGGCACCTGGGCGTCGTTGACGCGGCCGACCCGGGAGAAGGTGAGCAGGTCGTTGATGAGGACCTGCATGCGTTTGGCGCCGTCGACCGCGAAGTCGATGTACTGCAGGCCCCGTTCGTCGAGCTGATCGCCGTACCGCTTCTCCAGCAGCTGGCAGAACGAGGCGACCTTGCGCAGCGGCTCCTGGAGGTCGTGCGAGGCGACATACGCGAACTGCTCCAACTCGGCGTTGGAGCGCCGCAGTTCGACGGCCTGGGCGTCCAGGTCGGCGGCCTGCCGGGTCAGGATGTCCCGTTGGCTGCGGGAGGCCGCCAGTTCGGCGACGATCTGCTGCCGCATGCCCTCGACGTCCTTGGCCACCGCGGCCAGGTCCGAGGGACCGCCGCCCCTGATGACGTGGTCGAAGTCCCCGTCGGCCACCTGCCGGGACGCCTCGCGCAGCGCCTCCAGCGGGCGGGTGACGAGCAGTCGCACGAGGAACGCGAGCGTGAGCCCGGTCAGTACGAAGAGGACCACCATGCCGGTGAGGATCGCGTTGCGAACATTGCGCTCGTGCGCCAGCTTCTGCCGGCCGTCGCGGACCGCCTCCGTCAGGTCCCGGTCCTGTTTCGTCCACAGGGCGCGCAGGTCGTCGAACTTCTCCTTGCCGCGGTCGGCGGTGCTCTGGTCGATGGTCCGCGGCCGGCCCGGGATGACGGAGGCGGCGAGCGGTTCGGCATAGGTGTCACGCCAGTTGGCGGCGCCCCGCTGGACCGCGTCGAGGTCGGCGAGGAGCGCGGGCCGGTCGGCGATCAGGGAGCGGAGGCGAGCGGCCACCCGGGCCTCGTCCCGCTTGCCCTGGGTGTACGGCTCCAGGAACTGCCGGTCGGCGGCGATCGCGTACCCCCGCACGCCGGTCTCCTGGTTCACCAGGGTCGCCTGGAGCCGGTACGCCTCCGTCTGGGCCGGCTGGACGTGCTCCAGCAGCTGGTCGGTCACCCGCGCCGTCCGGTCCAGCAGGCTCGCGCCCACCGCGGTGCCGATCACGACCACCAGCATCATGAGCGCCAGGACCAGGTAGAACCAGCTCTGCACGGTGAGCCGGCGCCCGATCCAGGCCCGGCTCGCCCCGTCCGTCATGCCTCGGTCCCGCACCGCTCGCCCCACTCGCTCAGTTCCAGCACAGGTGCACCAGGGCCACGTCGTCGGCCAGGCCGCCCTGTGACTCGGCCAGGCCGCCGACCCGCTCGATCAGCCGGTCGGCGAACGGCTCCGGCGCCAGCGCGGCCTCCTCCCGGGCGAGGGCCAGCAGTCCCGCCTCGCCCAGCCGCTCGGCGCCACGGCCGACGTGTCCCTCGAACAGGCCGTCGGTGAACAGCACGACCCCCGCGCCCGCCGGCACGTCCACCTCCGTCATCGGCCACGAAGCTCCTCCGGGTACCACCCCCAGCGCCGGACCGCCGGGCGGCTCCACCCACTCCACACCATGGTCGGTGCGCAGCAACAATCCGTGGTGGCCGGCCCGCACCACCCGGGCCCGCTTCTGGCCCGGTACGGCGGACAGGCTGACGAGCGTCGCGAAGACCTCGTCCCGGGCACGCTCAGCGAGCAGGATCTCCTCCAGCCGGCCGATCTGCTCGGATCCGGTGACACCGCAGAGCACCAGGGTGCGCCAGGCGATCCGCAGGGCGACGCCCAGGGCCGCCTCGTCCGGTCCGTGCCCGGAGACGTCCCCGACCACCGCGTGCACCGTGCCGTCGGCGGTCTGCACTATGTCGTAGAAGTCGCCGCCCAGGAGCGCCTGGGCCCGCCCGGGAAGGTAGCGGGCCACGACGTCGACGTCGTCGCAGTGCAGCAACGGGCGGGGCAGCAGCCCCCGTTCGAGGCGGGCGTTCTCCTGTGCCTGCATCCGGCTGGCCTGCAGCGCCACCGCGGACTGCTCGGCCTGCTTGCGCTGGATCGCGTAGCGCACCGCCCGCCCGAACAGCTCGGGTTCGACGCGCCCCTTGACCAGGTAGTCCTGTGCGCCGCCGGCGACCGCGGCGAGGCCGGTCAACTCCTCGGCGAGCCCGGTGAGCACCACGATGGCGACCTGATCGGCGTACGCCTTGACCCGGGAGACCGCCTCCAGGCCCTGGGCGTCCGACAGATGCAGATCGAGCAGGACGCAGTCGGGCACCCCGGCGGCCAGGACGTCGGCCGCCTCCGCCATCGACCGCACCCACCGCAGCCGCATCTTCAGCGCGCTGTCGGCGACGAGTTCCTCGACCAGCAGGGCGTCACCGGGATCGTCCTCGATCAACAGGACGGACGGCTCCGGCCATTCCCACTCCGCGGCGCCGTCCTCCCGCGCACGCGACGGTGGTTCGGCGTCCCCAGCGGACGTCGACATCATTGTTCCGACCTTCCTGCCCACATGCGCCG
The DNA here is from genome assembly GCF_053599215.1 of Streptomyces sp. NPDC001002. Classification (NCBI taxonomy): domain Bacteria; kingdom Bacillati; phylum Actinomycetota; class Actinomycetes; order Kitasatosporales; family Streptomycetaceae; genus Streptomyces; species Streptomyces sp. NPDC001002. The sequence continues at coordinate 7,175 of NZ_JBSFLV010000075.1, forward strand.
CGGATCCGGGTGCGGTCGCCTGACGACGACAGCGGAGAGGATAACCACACCGAGCGGCCGACCCTTTCAGTTCCTTCACCGGATGTACAAGTTCGCCCGGATCCAAACCTGGGCCGGATCTTTCCGCGTGAACGCTCAGCTGAAAAGGGCCGCGATCAGGGCGATGTCGTCGTCCTTGTTGTGTCCGAAACGTGCCAGGAGGAGATCGCACAAATCCTCCAGATCGTCAGGTCCTTCGGCCACCGCCTCGCGGAACTCGGTGAGTGTGGTGTCGAGATGGGCCGTGCGCACCTCGACTAGGCCGTCGGTCACCATGAGCAGCCGGGTGCCGGGCGGGGCGTCCAGGACGGTGGGCGGCGGATGGGTCAGGCCCAGGCCGAGGAGGGGACCGTGCGTGTGGTGGAACCGGGGCCCGTCCCGCGGGTCGATCACCAGGGGCGGGATGTGCCCGGCGTTGGCGATGTGCAGCCGATGGTCGTCAGGCGTGACCAGGACCAGGCAGAGGGTGACGGTGATGCCGGGCTGGGACTGGCCGAGCAGGGTCTCCAGGCGTTGCAGGACGTGGTGGGGAGGGTGGCCCTCGATGGCGTACGCGCGCAGTGCGTGGCGTACCTCGCCCATGACGGTCGCGGCGGTCACCGAGTGCCCGACGACGTCCCCGATGGCCAGCAGCAGCCCGTTGACGGTCTGCACCGCTTCGTAGAAGTCCCCGCCGATCTCCGCGTGTTCGGAGGCGGGGACGTAACGGAAGGCCAGGTCGATGCCGGGGGCCGTGGGCAACTCCTTGGGCAGGAAGGAGCGTTGCAGGGCAAGACCCAGCGCGTGCTCCTCGTTGTACGTCCGCAGCGCCTCCAGGGCCAGGGCGCTCGCGTTCGCCACCTGCTGGAAGAGCTGCTCGTCGTCGGCGCTCCCCAGGGCGGTCGCGGGGACCGCCAGACACACGGGCGGCCGGCCCCGCTTGGTGCGGGCGACCGCGAGGGCGACCTCCCCCTGGAGATGGTCGGCCGGCAGCAGGGCCCGCCACTGCCCGTGCGGGACCCGGACGACCCGGACCCCGGTGTCCTGGTTCAGCCCGAGCGCCGCCAACTGGTCCAGCAGGCCCGGCTGCGCGGGATGGATGCGTACGGGTGTGAGCGGGTCGTCGATCATGCTGTGCACGGCCTGCGCCTGCGGCGAGAGGAACACCGCGCTGGCCGGACCGCCCAGGACACCGGCCGCGCCACCGGTCGCCGCCGACGCGAAGGAGTGGAAGCCGACCGCGCTGTAGACGTCCAGCGTCGCCGTGTTGAGCGCGATGAGGCGCTGCGCCAGCCGTTCGGCGCGTTGGCGGGCCCTGGCGTATCGCAGGGTCGCGGTGACGGTGGCGAGCAACTCGCCGGGGTCGATGGGCTGGTCGAGGTAGGCGTCGGCGCCCCGCCGCAGTCCCTCGGCGTGATCGTCAGGACTGACGGCCGCGGCGGAGATCTGGATGACCGGGAGGTGGGCCGTCCGCGGACTGTTCTTGAGACGTTCGCTGACCTCGAAGCCGCTCATGTCGGGCAGCCGGACGTCGATGATCGCCAAGTCCACCGGCGCGCCCTCGGGCAGGTCGAGATGCGCGAGCCCCTGCTCGCCGGTGGCGGCGCCGATCACGGTGTGCCCCGCGCGCCGCAGCCAGCTGGTGAGGACGTAGCGATTCGTCTCGTTGTCGTCGATGACCAGGACGGTGGCCGGTGAAGGATCCTGGACTCTATCGGGCATGGTCCGACCCTTCGGTTTCCGGTTCTTCGACGCGTACGTGGCCGAGGTCCGGCAGGCGCAGCCGCGCCCGGGTGCCGACGCCCACGGTGCTGGTGAGAGTGAGGGAGCCACCGAGCAGTTCGGTGAGCGTGCGGGCGTAGGACAGGCCGAGCCCGGTGCCGGGCCGCCCGCTCTGGTGCGGGCCGCGGACCTGGTAGAACGCCTCGAAGACCCGGTCGAGTTCGTCGGCGGGGATACCGATCCCGGTGTCCGTGACGGTGAACAGGACGGCGTGGGGCGCGGGTTCGGGGTCGACGGCGACGTCCAGGCGCACCTCTCCGCGCTCGGTGAACTTCAGGGCGTTGGACAGGAGGTTGCGCAGAATGCGGACCAGCAGCGTCTCGTCGGTCACCAGGGGCGGCTGCCGGTCGAGGCCGGGGGTGACCAGGGCGACCCGGTCCTGGTCGTGGCCGCTGAGCAGGAGGCCGCCGAGGTGGGCCAGGAGCAGCCGCAGATCCACCGGCCGCGGATGGATGTCGAGATGACCGGCCTCGGCCTTGGCCACGTCCAGCAGGTCGTTCACGAGCGACAGCAGCGTGTGGCCGCAGGACGCGATGAGGTCGACCTGTTCCCGCTGATCCTCGGTGAGGGGCGGTGAACTGGGCGCCCGCAGCAGGGTGGAGAGCGCGACCACGGAGTTGACCGGGGTACGGAGTTCGTGGCTGATGTTGGTCCAGAAGCGGGTCTTGGCCTCGCTCGCCTCCAGCAACTGCTGCCGCTTGTCCTCCAGTTCCGAGTGCAGGGCCAGCACACCGCTGTTGGTGGTCTCCAGCTCCTGGGTCAACTCCGAGTACAGCGCGAGCACTCCGCGGTTGGTCTCCTCCAACTCCTCGTTCATCCGGCGGAGTTCCTCGCCCTGGGCGCGGGTCTCCTCCAGCGTGGCGACCAGGTCGCGGGTCTGGGCGCGCAGATCGTCCGCCTCGGTGGACCGCCCGCCGCCCGCGAGCACCTTCGCCAGACGCGTGTGCAGCTCCGCCGCGGAGGGCCCGTCCATGGGCAGCGGCTGGGTGATGACGACACGGCTGAGGGACGGGCCTGCCTCGTGGTCGACGCGTACGAGCTTCGCCACCAGGTCGAGCGTGTCCCGCGTCGGCGGCGGCCCACCGCTCCAGACGAAGGTGATGACCAGGGCCATCGGCTGCGCCGCCCGGTCCAGGCCGAAGGTGACCTCGATCCCGCGGCACCCGAGGCGGTCGCGGCCCAGTTCGCTCAGCGCGGTGGCCAGCCGCACCTGGTCCTGGCGCTCCAACGCCACCGCCGCCGCGGCCTGTTGAGCGCTGCGCCGGAGTCCGAACACGTCCTGGGACGTCGACAGGCCGAAGGACGCCACCCGCTCGACCGACGCCGACGCCGACGCCGACGGGTGGCCGTGGCGGGGCGCGCCGCCACGCGGGCCCGGCTCAATCGCCTCGGTCGGCACGCCCACTCCTGTCCTCACCCGTCCCACTCATCGCTTCGCTCACCAGGCGCCGTTGACCACGACCACGGAGGCGTCGTCCCGGCGCACACCGGCCTCGCGCAGCAGCTGTCCCGCCGTGACGAGCGGCGAGTGCCCCAGCAGACCCGGCAGCACCGCCGGGTCCCAGCGTTCGGTCAGCCCGTCGGAGTGCATGACCAGGGCGCCGTGGTCGGGGAGCGGTTCCTCGAACGTCCGCAACCGGCGCATGTGCATGCCGACGATGCCAGGGGCCGACAGCAGAGCACGCCGCACACCGTCGGCGACGAGGAACCCGCTGACGTTGCCGACACCGCAGTACAGCAGCCGCCCCGCGGCCGGCTCGATCCGGGCCACGGCGACCGCCCCGCCGCGCAGCCCCCGCAACGCGCGGTGCACGGCGTCCAGGACACCGGCCGGACTGAGGTCGTGGGCGGCGTGGAACGCTTTCACCGCCGCCTGGCTCGCGCGGGCCGCCAGCGGGCCGTGGCCCAGTCCGTCGCAGAGCATGACCAGGAGCGGGGAAGGGCCCGCGTCGCCGTCACCGACGACTCTGCGGACGGCCCACGCGTCCCCGCACACGCTCTCCCCGCTGATGGGCCTGGTGACCCCGTCGGTGGCGGACTCGCCCGAGGCGACGGAGGCCCGGCCGTCCCCGGTGCGCGGCCAGAACCGGGCGGTCATGACCGTGCCGCGGCCGGGCACGGAGTGCAGGTCGAAGTGGTCCGCGAGACGGGAGACCGCGCCCAGGCCGATGCCCAACGTGCCCGCGCTGGACGCCCCGTCGGCGAGCGCGGCGGCCACGTCCGTCATCCCGGGCCCGGAGTCGACGGTGAGGAACTCCACCCCGGCCGCGTCCCCGGAACGCACCGAGCGCAGCAGCAGGGCCCCGTCCACGGCATGCCGATGGACGTTCGTGGCGGCCTCGGTGACGGCGAGGGCGACCTCGGCCACCCGGTGGCCGCTGAAGCCGACGCGCCGGGCCAGCGTGGCGGCCGCGCCGCGGGCGGCCACCGACAGGGACGGTCCGTCCCGGAACCACGCCAGGTCCTCGCGCTCGAGGAGGGTCGTGGTGTTCACCTCGCCCACTTGATGATGGTCACGGCCGTGCCCTCGCCGGGCGCGGTCACCAGCCGGAAGTCGTCGACGAGCCGGCGGGCACCGCTCAGACCGAGGCCCAGGCCACCGCCCGAGGTCCAGCCGTCCGTCATCGCCTGCTCGACGTCGGCGATACCCGGCCCGGAGTCCTCGAAGACGGCGGCCACACCCTGTCTGCCCTCCCTGCTCACCATGCCGGCGCTGACCGTGCCGCCACCGCCGTAGGTCAGGGTGTTGCGGGCCAGCTCGCTGGCCGCGGTGATCATCTTCGTCTGGTCGACCAGGGACAGACCGCACCGCTGGGCCAGCGCCCGGATGGCCTGGCGGACATGGACGAGATCACCGCTGCGTGCGACCGGATGGACCAGCGGCTCCTCGCCTGCCGTCCAGGGCGCGGTCACTGCAAGGCCGAACTGGGGGACTGACGCAGCTTGGCCAGCCCCTTCTCCAGGTCGAGGGCGGTGCTGACACCGCCGAGCGAGAGTCCCAGCTCGACCAGAGTGATCGCCACCGCGGGCCGCATGCCCACGACCACGGTCCTGGCGTCCAGCACACGCGAGATGGCGGCCACCGTCGCGAGCATGCGCCCCACGAAGGAGTCGACGATCTCCAGTGCGCTGATGTCGATGATGACGCCGCGGGCCGACTTGGCCACGATCTGCTCGGCCAGATCCTCCTGGAGGTTCAGGACGGTCTGGTCCTCCAGGTCGAACTGCACGGACACCAGCAGCGTGTCGCCGATCCGCAGGATCGGAATGCGCTCGCTCATCGCTGCGCGCCCGTGTGCGCGACCATGTCCACGCCCGACCGGCGCAGGGCGAGCTTCAGGGCGTCCGCCAGACTGGCCTTCGTCACGATGCCGTCGAACTCGATGCCCAGCGCGACGATGGTCTGCGCGATCTGCGGGCTGATGCCGGACACGGTGCACTCGGCGCCCATCAGCTTGGCGGCGACGATGGTCTTCAGCAGGTGCTGGGCGACCTGGGTGTCCACCGCGGGAACGCCCGTGATGTCGATGATCGCCTGCTCGGAGCCGGTGTCCACCAGGGCCTGCAGCAGCTTCTCCATCACCACCTGGGTCCGCGCCGAGTCCAGTGTGCCGACCAGTGGTACGGCGATGACCCCGTCCCACAACCGCACGACCGGCGTGGACAGTTCGAGGAGCTGCTCCGCCTGCGCGGTGATCAGCTCGTCCCGCGTCTGCGTGTAGGTCTCGATCGTGAACAGCCCCAGCCCGTCCAGAATTCTGGCGAGCCGCAGATAGGCGCGGATCTCCTCGGCGGAGCCGTTCTCCAGCACGGGTTCGAGCACCCGCTTCAGGGCGAAGACACTGACGGCTGTCTCGCTCGGCGAGAATCCCTGCCGGGCCCGGTTCCTCGACAACTCGTTGAGCAGGGCGCGGACCTCGGACATCGGCTCGGAATGGACATCCGCCGCGCCCTGTCGCAACGCCTCCACCAGGGCCTCGTACAGCTCTCGCAGCTCGCGGTCGAGCTCCGCCGTACTCACGCGACCGCCCAGCGACCCCGAGACCTCTGAGACCCATGACGCGGCCAGGTCCCGCCCGTCGACCGACAGGAGCCCCACCAGGTCCACAGCGCTGTCTCGCTTCACCATTCGGGCGCTCCTCGATATTCGAATGTTTGTGTCAGAACTGACGCGTGCAGACTACGGCACCCGTGCGGAGATCAGTCCTCCAGTGCCTGGCGCACCGTCGGGCGGCAGGGAATGAGGGTGTCGATGCCGACGAGTTGCATCACGCGCAGCACGGGCGGTTGCGTTCCGGCCACCCGCAGCCAGCCCTGAGCCTCCATGGCCGCGCGGTGGGCGGCGATCAGCAGGTTGATGCCGCTGGAGTCCATGAAGGTCAGACCGGAGAGATCGGCGATCGTCCGCGCCGACGCGTCACCGGGCGGCGGCTTCAGCGCCTCTCCCACGCAGTCGTGCGTGGCCTGGTCCAGTTCGCCGCGCAGGGCGACGACGCGGACGCCGTCGACCGTGGACTGACTGACCGTCAAATGACCCGGGTGGGTGGGGTGTTCGTCTGTCACGATGTCCGGCCCGCCGGCAGGAAGGGATTCATGGTGGGACCTCCGGCCCGCCGGGTCCCCAGAAAGAGCCGGACTAGGCCTCCTTGCTCCAAGTTCGTGTGTCGCGGGGCGGAAGGTAGGGCTCCTCGTCCTTCGGCAGTCCGCCGGCGACGGCTCGCTGGCGGGCCAACTCGGCGTCGAATTCCAGGCCGAGCAGGATCGCGATGTTGCTGATCCACAGCCACACCAGGAAGACGATCACGCCGGCGAGGGCGCCGTAGGTCTTGTTGTACGAGGCGAAGTGGGCCACGTAGAAGGCGAAGCCCGCCGAGGCGATCAGCCAGACCAGCAGGGCCAGCACACTGCCCGGGGTGACCCAACGGAAGCCGCGGCCCTTCACGTTGGGCGCCGCCCAGTAGAGGATCGCGATGACGATCGTGACCAGGACGACCAGCGCCGGCCACTTCGCGATCGACCACACCTGCAGCGCGGTGTCCCCGATGCCCAGCAACGAGCCGGCCTGCCGGGCCAGGCCGCCGGTGAACACCACGATGAGCGCGCTGATCGTGCTCAGCACCAGCAGCACCACCGTGACGCCCACCCGGATCGGCAGCACCTTCCAGATGGGGCGTCCCTCGGGCATGTCGTACACCACGTTGGCGCTGCGGATGAACGCGGCGATGTAGCCGGAGGCCGACCACACCGCGAGCACGATCCCGACCACGGCCATGATCGAGCCGATGCCGCCGGGTGCCTGCAGCTCCCGCACCGCGTCGCCGATGATGTCCCGGGCCGAGCCCGGCGCCAGCTTCGCGAGATTGTCCATGACCTTCTGGGTCGCCGACTTCCCGGCGATGCCGAGCAGCGAGACCAGGACCAGCAGCGCCGGGAAGAGCGCCAGCACCCCGTAGTACGTCAGCGCCGCGGCCCGGTCGGCGAGCTCGTCGGCCTGGAACTCCTTGACCGTGCCCCTCAGCACCGCCCACCAGGACCGTTTCGGCAGCTTCGTGGGCCGATCAGGCGCGCGGTCCTGCACATCTTCGTCCGGTCCCGGTGTCGGTGGCATACCACTGGGGTATCCCCGCCCGGCCCGACCATGCGTCGCCGGGAGCGAGGTACGTGCCAGGACCTCCCACCCGGGCCCGTCCGGTGAGACCGTTTAGGTGTATCCGTCCTCATTGCGCCCGTGAGGGGTGAGAGCGATGCGGAAAGCCGGACGCGGCACGGTCCTGGCCTGGCGCTGGCGGAGGAATCCGCTGCGCCGGCGCAGCGATGTGGTGGAGGCGTGGATCCTGCTCGCCGCCTGCGTGCTCGCGACGGTCAGCGCGGTGCTGGCGGGAGTCGTCGGGACGCAGGCCGCGGAGCGGGCCCTGGCCCGGGACCGGGCGGCCCGCACACCGGTCGCCGCCGTACTGGTCAGGATCGTCCCCGGCAGCACACGCGATGTGGTCACCGGTATCCGCCACGACCGTGCGGTGGGCTCGGTGCGCTGGACCGACGCCAAAGGCGTGGTCCGTACGGGACTGGCGCCGGTGCGGCCCGGCACCGAGCCCGGCAGCCCGGTCCGGGCCTGGACCGACGGACACGGCCGCCTGGTCCCCGCACCCGTGAACGCCGGCGAGGCCTCCGCCCGCGCGGCCCTGTCCGGCGCCGGCGCCGCACTGCTCGCCGGGTCCGTGGTCCTCGTAGGAGGGCACCTCGTCCGGCTTCGGGTGCAGCGCCGTGCCACCGAGCGGTGGGGCGCGGAGTGGGAGCGGGTCAGTCGGCACTGGGGGCACACCACCGGCTGACCTGCGGCGGCGCCGCTGCGTACTACGGCCCGCCCCGGACCGTCGGCGGGACTCCGCGCGCCTCGCGCGCCCCGTCCGCCACCGCCTGGCCGGTCGTCGCCCTAGTTCTCGCGCCGTTCCTGCTGTGTCGGGTCGACCGGGGTGGAGGAACTGGTCATCTCGTGCGGGGTCCGGCGCCGGCCGTCCTGGGGTACCTCGTCGGACTCGCGGTGTTCCCGCTCCTCGCGGACCGGGCCGCCCTCCGGCATCCGCGGCTGCTCGTCCGGGCGCGGCGGGGGCGACTGGCGGCGGCGGGCCCGGGCACCGGCCCAGAAGGCGCCGAGCAACAGGGCCACGACGACCACTCCGACCGCGACCAGCCCGATGCCGAGGGCGGTGCCCCCCGCGGCGATGTCCATCCATGCGTTGTCCATGGCACGCGAGTACCCGTGACCCCCGGCATGAACCCGATCCGGGTTTGACGCGATCGGTACCGGCAACTCGCGCTGTGTGACTACGACGACATCCCAGAAGGAGCTCATCCGGTTCCTGGAGGACCGCTTCTCGTGCGCGCTGGCATGCACCGAGTGCGCACGGGCGTGCGCCTTGCGCGCGAGCATGGTGGATCCGGACGGGACCGAGGAGCAGGAACTCGTCCGGCGCAAAGGCATCATGTGCGCGGAGGTGTGCGACGCCACCTGCCGGATGCTGTCCGAGCAGAACCGGCTCGACGAGGCAGGCATCCGCGTCCAGGTCGAGTGGTGCCGCAGCGTGTGCCTGGAGAGCGCGCACGTCTTCGACCGGTACCCGGGCGCGCAGGACGCGGCGAAGATGTGCCGGGAGTGCGCGGACGCGTGCACCGACTTCATGGCCCTGCTGGACTGACCTGTTCTTTTCCAGTCCTGATTCATTTCCGCTCCGCTCCTTTCCTTTTCCGCGGCACCGCCATTCCCAATTTCTGGAACACGTTCTACCGTGTGCGCCGTCAGGACCGGTCCCGGGAGCCTGGAGGCGCCGTGCATCTCGACCAAACCCCCGAGCAGCTCCGCCTGCGCACCGAACTGCGCGCCTATTTCGCGGAGTTGGTGCCGGACAACGCCTACGCCCGGTACGGCGACCCGGCCACCCAGAAGCGCTTCTACCGCGAGACCATCCGACGGCTCGGCACGGACGGCTGGCTGGGCGTGGGCTGGCCCAAGGAGTACGGCGGGCGCGGGCTCACGGCGATGGAGCAGTTCATCTTCTTCGACGAGGCCGCGCAGGCCGGTGTACCGCTGCCGCTGATGGCGCTCAACACGGTCGGACCGACCATCATGCAGTTCGGCACCGAGGAACAGAAGGCGTACTTCCTGCCCAAGGTCCTGGCCGGCGAGATCGACTTCGCCATCGGCTACAGCGAGCCCGACGCGGGCACCGACCTCGCGGCCCTGAAGACGCGGGCCGTGCGCGAGGGCGAGGAGTACGTCGTCAACGGCCAGAAGATCTGGACCACCAACGGCGACACCGCCGACTGGGTGTGGCTGGCCACCCGCACCGACCCAGAAGCCCCGCCGCACAAGGGCATCACCATGCTCCTGGTGCCGACCACCGACCCCGGCTACTCCTGCACCCTCATCACCACCCTCGCCTCGCACGACACCACGGCCAGCTACTACGAGAACGTCCGCGTTCCCGTCTCCCGCCGAGTCGGCGCCGAGAACCAGGGCTGGCGGCTGATCACCAACCAGCTCAACCACGAGCGCGTCACCCTCGCCGCCCACGGCACCATGGCCATCCGCGCCCTGCACGACGTGCAGCGCTGGGCGACGGAGACCAAGCTCGCCGACGGCCGCCGCGTCGTCGACCTGCCCTGGGTACGCCGCCTGCTCGCCCGTACGCACACCAGGCTCGACGCGATGAAACTCCTCAACTGGCAGATGGTGAGCGCCGTCCAGCACGGCACGCTCACCCCGCAGGACGCCTCCGCGGTGAAGGTCTACGGCTCCGAGGCCCGCCGGGACGCGTACGCCTGGCTGATGGAAATCGTGGGTGCCGCGGGCGAGTTGAAGGAGGGCTCGGTGGGCGCCGTGCTCCACGGCGAACTGGAGCGCGGCTACCGCTCGGCCGTCATCTTCACCTTCGGCGGCGGCAACAACGAGATCCAGCGCGAGATCATCTCGTGGATCGGGTTGGGGATGCCGCGAGTTCGGCGTTGACCGTCGACACCCTCGTGTACGCGGACTGCTAACGCACCTTCGCCCACGCGGCCACGAGTTCCGGGACGTAGACCGTCGCCTGCACCTCCTGGCAGGCGCGCGCCATGCGCTCCCGCAGCGTGTCGATGCCCACCTCCCGGGCCGTGGCGATGCCACCGCGCTCCATCACCGGCAACAGGCTGCGTGCCGACTCGGCGATCAGCGTCACCGCCGCCGAGTTGGGACCGCCGGCGGGCGCGGCGACCGCCACGCTCGGATCGGGGAGCCCCGACAGCCGCAGTACTGCTGCCAGTTGCTCACCCATCTCGGGGTTGCGGCCCCCTTCTCGGAGCGCCGCGCTGATCCACTCCACCGTCTCCGTCACCAACGGCACCGCGGGGATGGCGCGAGTCCTGGAGATGTTGAAGTCCTGGAACGTCACGACCCCGCCCCGACGAACGAACCGCGTCAGTCCCTTCACGGTCGACACCGGATCGTCGAGGTGAATCAGGATGAGCCGTCCCACAAGAGCGTCGAAGGATCCGGCGACTTCGAGATCGGGAAGCACGCCCTGCTCGAAGGTGACATTCGAGAACGAAGCCGCGGCGGCATTCGCGCGCGCCCGCTCCAGGACCCCCGGGTCCATGTCCACGCCGAGCACCCGACCGGTCGAACCGACTGCGCGCGCGGCGGCGAGTGACACCTCGCCCGTACCGCAGCCGACGTCGAGGACACGCATGCCCTCCCGCAGGCCCGCCGCCCTCAGGAGATATTCGGTGTGCCTGTCGTACAGCGAGGCCTGTACGCCGAGCCGGTCCGACTCTTCAGAAGTGGTTCCCATGACGTAGGAACTCGTGTCCGTATCTGCCATTTCCGATCCTCCACTGCGCGTCGTCAGTCACGGAGTGTAGGAATCGGCGGGGTCGGCGGTCTTCGGCGTGATCATGGAGTACGAGGACGGATTCCTGTGGATTTCACAGTCGCCGACTCTCGCAGTCGCCGTCAGCCCGTGATGCCGACGACCGAGCGGACCAGGCCGCTGAAGGTGCGCGGGTCGGTTCCCGTGAGCTTGTGCCACTGCCCTAGCCGGTAGGCCACCGTGTTGGGGTGGATCATGAGCGCCTCGGCGGCGTGCGACAGCGACAACCCGGCGTCCGCGAAGGCGAGGACGGTCTGCGCCAACTGAGGCTGCTCGCCTGCTGTTCGGCGGACATCGGCGAACAGGGGCTGCAGCCGGTCCCTGCTGTCGACCAGGCTCGCCCGCAGCCAGACGTCCTCGAACGAGGTGGCCTGGCCGCCGCGTTCGGAGACGACGAGGGCGCGCTCGGCGTCGGCGATGCTCATCTCCGCACCGGCCAGCCCGGACCGGTCGAGGCCGACGCCCACGCGTGTGTCGTCGCCGGCCAGTTTGATCACGCGGGTGACCAGGTCGGCCGGGTCGACCCCCTGGGTGACGGCGACCATCAGCTGCCCGCTCAGACCGCAGGAGATCCGGCCGGACATCTGCCGTGCCGCACGTTGCAGCAGGACGAGGTGTCCCTCCGCGGCCCATGGAGCGGCCGGTGTGCACAGGGCCCGGAAGCCGCCGTCCGGGTCGAATCCCAGCTCGCGGGCGATCTCGGCGGTGTGCTCGCGCGGTGCCCCGCCGACTCGGAGCAGTTCGAGGAAGCGCTGCCGCAGACCGGCCTCGCGCCCGTACCGCGCGCCGGCCTCGTCCGCGTAGGCGTCCGCGACGACACCGCTCGCCGACTGGACCCACAGCCACAGGGGCGCGACCAGCTCGATCGCGGTGTCCTCGGCCGCCGTTCCCCGCGCGGTGGCCCGCAGTTCGTCCCACAGCCGACGGGCGCCGATGTGAAAGGTCGCGAGCGCGTCCTGGACGGGCAGGCCGTAGTACGCCCGCCTGAGCGACTCGGCCCGGATCTCCAGGAGTTGCTCGGCCGTCGGCTCCACATCGAGGGCGAGACCCCGCAGGAGGGCCCGGAGCCGGCTGCGCACGGTGTCCCGCTGCTCGGCCAGCGGCATCGCCGCGTAGGAGGGGATCTCGCGCCTGATGTCGTCGGTGACCCCGACGCTGAGTTCCTCCAGCCGCGACAGCAGGGATTCGCACAGCTCGCGAAGGGGATGTCCGGCGGGTCGGACCGCAGAGGATGTCACGCCCGACACTGTCGAATCGACAATGAGCGCATGTCAAGCGCGCTCACCCGGAGTGACAGGCGCGTACTGGCGCACCCCGATGCCCCTGCGACCCCGCACATGCACGCCCGTCACTCGCGCCTGAACACAATCTCCGCGTTGTGTCACGGCTGCGCCCGCACTCCCGCACGGCGCCGTACAAACTCGGACGACACCTCGCCATACTGGACGAGCCAGGGGAGGGCCGGGCGAACCAGTTACGGGGGCGATCGCGGGAGATGGGGGACAGCAGGCTGATCCAGGGCCGGTACCGGCTGCTCGATCTGATCGGGCGCGGCGGCATGGGCGAGGTGTGGCGTGCCCGGGACGAGTCGCTGGGACGGCAGGTCGCCGTGAAGTGCCTCAAGCCGCTCGGCCCGCACCACGACCAGGCGTTCACCAGAGTGCTGCGCGAGCGCTTCCGGCGGGAGGCGCGGGTGGCCGCCGCGCTCCAGCACCGCGGGATCACCGTCGTCCATGACTTCGGGGAGTCCGACGGCATCCTGTACCTGGTCATGGAGTTGCTGGAGGGCCGCAACCTCAGCCAGCTCCTGGAGGACAACAAGAACCATCCCCTCGCGGTCGGTGACGTCGTGGAGATCGCCGACCAGGTCTCCGCCGCCCTCGCCTACACCCATCAACAGGGCATCGTGCACCGCGACTTGAAGCCCGCGAACATCATGCGGCTGACCGACGGCACGGTGAAGATCTGCGACTTCGGCATCGCCCGCCTCGGCCACGACATCGGCTTCACCTCCCGGCTGACCGGCACCGGCATCGCGATGGGCACCCCGCACTACATGTCCCCGGAGCAGATCAGCGGCTCCGAGGTCGACCAGCGCAGCGACCTGTACTCGCTGGGGTGCGTGCTGTACGAGATCACCACCGGGGCACCGCCGTTCGACCTCGACGACGCCTGGGCGATCCTCATCGGCCATCGCGACACCGCGCCCCAGCCGCCGCGCGGCAGGCGGGCCGAACTGCCCGAGTACTTCGAGAAGATCATCCTGGACCTGCTGGCCAAGCGGCCCGAGCAACGCCCGCACGACGCGCGGGAGTTGAGCCGCAGAATCAGCGCGGGCCGGACCACACCGACGTACGTGCCGACCGTGGTGACCCCGCAGCCGGTGTTCCAACCGCCCCAGCAGGGGTCCGCCGGCGTCGTCCGGCTGCCCGAACCCTCGCGGGAGGCCCGGCTGCCGGAGGCGTCCCGCGAGACCCGGCTGCCGTCCTGGACCCGGGGCATGACCACCGGCCACAAGGCCACCGGCGCCGGACTGCGGACCACTCCGCCGGACGCCGGTGCGGGTCTGACCGGCGAGTGGATTCCGCGTCCGGCGGGCGGCCGGCCCGAGGAGCCGGTGCCGGACCGGCCGCGGGCCCCGTCCCAGGAGGCGATCACCGCGCTGGCCGGTCGGCACAACGCCGGGCTCAGCCTGGGGCGGCTCGGCCGCTGGACGGAGGCGGGCGAGGTGCACCGCGCGGTCGCCGCCGAGCGGGCCCACCTCCTGGGCCCCGACCACCCTGACACCCTCGCCAGCCGCTACGAGGTCGCCTTCACCCTCAGCCGGACCGGCCGGGCCGCCGACGCGCTGCAGGAGTACAAGCAGGTGACGGCCGCCCGCACCCGCGCGCTGGGTCCCGACCACCCCGACACGCTCGCCGCTCGGCAGGAAATGGCGTACGTACTGGGCCAGTTGGGCCGGCACTTCGACGCGCACCAGGTGTACACGTCAGTGCTCGTCGCCCGTGAGCACGCGATGGGCCCCGACCACCCCGACACCCTGCGCTGTCGCCACAACCTCGCCTTCAACCTCAGCAGGCTGGGCCGCCTGGAGGACTCGTACCGGATGGCGGTCGAGGTGGCGGCGGCGCGCGCCCGCGTGCTGGGTCCGGAACACCCGGACACCCTGGTCACCCGCTACGAAGTCGCCTACGCGCTCGGCCAGTTGGGCCGCTGGCCGGAAGCGCTCCAGACCTACCACGAGGTCGCCGAGGCCCGTGCCCAGGCCCTCGGCCCCGACCACCCCGACACCCTCGCCGCGCGCTACGAGGTCGGCATCAGCCTGGGCCGGCTCGGCCGCAGCGCGGACGCCCTCGCCCTCTACCGCGACCTGATCGACGACCGCACCCGCGTCCAGGGCCCCACCCACCCCGAGACCCTGCGCGCCCGCCACGGCCTCGGCGTCAACCTCGGGCGCCTGGGCCGCTGGGAGGAGGCCCTCGCCGAGTCGCGCGACGTCTGCGCCATCCGCGACCGCGTCCTGGGCCCCGAGCACCCCGACACCCTGGTCAGCCGCCGCGAAGTCGCCGTCAGTCTCGGCTGGTTGGGCCGCTGGACGGACGCCCTCACCGAGTACCGCCGCGTCGCCACCGCCCGCGAACGCGTCCTGGGCCCCGACCACCCCGACACCCTCGCCAGCCGCAACGACGAGGCCCACTGCCTCGAACAGCTCGGCCGCGGCGCGGAAGCGGTGGAGCTGTACCGGAGGGTGGCGGTACTGCGGCAGCAGCGGGCTACGGGCGGTCGCTGACGGGACCCTCCGGAGGGACGGCGGGCGGTCCGCGTCCGGAGTCGGTTCCGGACGGTTGCCTCGGCTGGTTGGCCCCTGGTCGGTCCGCCTCTGATGGTCGGTCGTGGGCCGCGCGCCTCCGGGAGCGCCGCCCGCGTGACTCGCATCCGCCCGCCCCCGGGACGCCCGGCTCCCGCCGGTTCCGCTCTGGCCGCCTCGGATCATCGCGTGTTACGAAGAACCATGACCGCACTCGAGGGACACCGCACGTACGACGCCGTCATCGTCGGCGGAGGGCACAACGGGCTGGTCGCCGCCGCCTATCTGGCTCGGGCCGGGCGGTCGGTGCTGGTGCTGGAGCGGCTCGACCGCACGGGGGGCGCTGCCGTCTCGACGCGGCCGTTCGCCGGGGTCGACGCGCGGCTGTCGCGGTACTCCTACCTCGTCAGCCTGCTGCCGAAGAAGATCGTGCGGGACCTGGGCCTCGACTTCCGGGTCCGCACCCGCACCGTCTCCTCGTACACCCCCGTCGAGCGCGACGGACGGCCCACCGGACTCCTCGTCGGCGGCGGCGAGCGGCGCACCCGGGAGGCGTTCACCCGGCTCACCGGATCCGCGAGCGAGTACGAGGCCTGGCAGCGGTTCTACGGCATGACCGGCCGCGTCGCCGAGCGGGTCTTCCCGACCCTCACCGAACCCCTGCCCTCGCGGGACGAGCTGCGCCGACGCGTCGATGACGACGAAGCCTGGCGAGTGCTGTTCGAGGAGCCCATCGGCGTCGCCATCGAGGACCGCTTCAGCGACGACCTCGTGCGGGGAGTCGTCCTCACCGACGCCCTCATCGGCACCTTCGCCGACGCCCACGAACCCTCGCTCGCCCAGAACCGTTGCTTCCTCTACCACGTCATCGGCGGCGGCACCGGCGCCTGGGACGTCCCCGTCGGCGGCATGGGCGCCCTGACCGACGCGTTGGCCGCGGCCGCGCGCCACGCCGGGGCCGTCGTCGCCACCGGCCACGAGGCGGTACGCATCGACACGGACGGCCGAACCGCCGAGGTCGCGTACCGCACCCCCGACGGCGAGGGCGCGGTCACCGCGCGGCACGTCCTGGTCAACGCCTCCCCGCAGGCCCTCGCCGAGCTGACCGAGGACACCCCGCCCGCCCCCGCCGAGGGCGCCCAGCTCAAGGTGAACATGCTGCTCAAGCGGCTGCCGATGCTGAAGGACCGGTCCGTCGACCCGCGCGAGGCGTTCGCCGGCACCTTCCACATCGGCGAGGGGTACGCCGATCTCGCCACCGCCCACGCGCAGGCCGCCGCCGGCGAACTGCCCAGTGCCCCGCCCTCCGAGATCTACTGCCACTCGCTCACCGACCCGACGATCCTCGGCCCCGACCTCGTCCAGCAGGGCTACCAGACCCTCACCCTGTTCGGCCTGCACACGCCCGCGCGGCTCTTCGACCGGGACAACGACGCCGTACGCGACGAACTCCTCAAGTCGACCCTCGCCCAGCTCGACACCCACCTCGCCGAACCGCTCGCCGACTGCCTCGCCACCGACGCCGACGGCCGCCCCTGCATCGAGGCGAAGACCCCGCTCGACCTGGAACGCGACCTGCGCCTGCCCGGCGGCAACATCTTCCACCGCGAACTGTCCTGGCCCTACGCCCAGGAGGACACCGGCCGCTGGGGCGTGGAGACCCGGCACCCGAACGTCCTGCTGTGCGGTGCGGGCGCGGTCCGCGGGGGAGGGGTGAGCGGGGTGCCGGGGCACAACGCGGCGATGGCGGTGCTGGAGCGCGGCGGGGAGTGAGAGGGGGAGGGGAAGCGGGGGGCGCGGGGCGGTGACATGCGGGCCTCTAGTCGCCTCGGACACCACTCGCCTCGGACACCACTGGCGAGCCCCACCCCCACGCTCGTAGACGTCCGTTACCCCGCCCGGAATCACGCCCGTAGACCTCCGCCCACCTCCGGAATCACGCCCGCACGCCTCCGTCCACCGCCAGAATCACCCCGGTCACATACGACGCGCGGTCGCTCAGCAACCACGCCGCCGCCTGTGCGATCTCGTCCGGGTCGGCGGCACGTCCCAGTGGGCTGACGCTGGAGATGCGGTCGATCACTCCGGGGGACTCCCGCTCCCACTCGTCGACCATCTCCGTGAGGGTCAGCCCGGGAGCGATCGCGTTGACGCGGATGCCCTCGCGGCCGTACGTGGCGGCGGCCGACGCGGTGAGGCTGTTGACCGCCCGCTTGGCCGCGCCGTACACCGGCAGCTCGGGGTTGGCCGCGAGGCTGCCGACGCTGGAGTTGTTGACGATGGCGCCGCGTCCGGCGGTGGCGCGGATGGCGGCGATCTCGGCCTTCATGGCCAGCCACGGGCCCTTGAGGTTGACGGCGCTGACCCGGTCGAAGTCGGCCTCCGACAGTTCGTCCATCGGGCCGGGCGGCTGGATCGTGGCGCCATTGTTGAAGGCGATGTCGAGTCGGCCGTACAGCTCGACGGTCCGGTCGACGGCGGCCCGGACGCTGTTCCCGTCGGCCAGGTCGCACAGTACGTAGTCCGCAGTGCCGCCGGCTGCCCCGATCTCCTCGGTGACCGCCTTGAGCTGCGCCTCCGTACGGGCCGCGAGGACCACCCGGGCGCCTTCGCGGGCGAAGAGACGTCCGGCGGCGGCGCCGATGCCGCGGCCGCCGCCGGTGATGAACGCGACCTTGTCGGTGAGCAGGCCGGTGGAGGTGTCGAGTGTCGTGCGAGGTGTGTTGTCCATGCCGTCGAGCCTGCGTCCGGCCCCGGGGCCTATCCAGGCACCGGCTGTACCTGGCTCGGCACCTCGGCGCACGCGCACACTGGAGAGGTGAACCGACGAGGACTGGCGGAGTTCCTGCGCAGCAGGCGCGAACGCATCACCCCAGCCGAGGTGGGCCTGCCCAGCGGCCCGCGTCGGCGTACGCCGGGGCTGCGTCGCGAGGAGGTGGCGCACTTGGCGTACATCTCGACCGAGTACTACACACGCCTCGAACAGGCCCGCGGCCCGCATCCGTCCCGCGAGGTGCTGGCCCAGCTCGCCCGCGCCCTGCGCCTGTCGGACGCCGAACGCGATCATCTGCACCACCTCGCCGGGGCACCGCCCGCACCCGCGCCGGGACCCTCGCGCGAGGTCCGCCAGAGCATCCTCGACCTGCTGGACCGGTTGCCCCTCGCCGCCGCCTTCGTCACCTCGGCGACCCTGGAGATCATCGCCTGGAACGACCTCGCGGCGGCCCTGATGGAGGACTTCTCCGCCCTGCCGCGCCGCGACCGCAATCTGGTGCGCAGAGTATTTCTCGGGCCGCATCCGAACGGCCGCCGCCTGTACGGCGTTTCGGACTCCGACGCCTTCGCCCGCAGCTCGGTCCCGCAACTGCGCGCCGCCGCGGCCCGCTACCCCGACGACCCCGAGGTGACCGAGCTCGTCGACGAACTCCTCGCCGGGAGCGCGGAGTTCGCCCGGCTCTGGGCCGACCACGAGGTGGCCGCCGGTGGGCCGACCCTCCGGAAATCCTTCGACCACCCCGTCGTCGGCCCGGTCACCGTCAACTGCGACGCCCTGGACATCACCGACCGCGACCAGCGGGTCGTCATCTACACCGCCACCCCCGGTTCGCCCTCCGACGAGGCACTGCGGCTCCTGTCGGTCATCGGTACCCAGAGCATGGGCGTATCCGGCTGACGCCACGGAAAGCCCCGTGGCAAGAAATCTGACGGAGCATCAGAAAAGGCCTTCCGTCGTCCGGAGGACTGCGGCATTCTGCGCCCATGCAGACCGAGTTGAGCAACAGACTGGGAATCGAGCACGCCGTCTTCGGCTTCACGCCGTTCCCCGCCGTCGCCGCGGCCATCAGCCGGGCCGGCGGATTCGGTGTGCTCGGAGCGGTCCGCTACACCGCCCCCGACGAGCTCAAGCGGGACCTCGACTGGATCGAGGCGCACGTCGACGGGATGCCGTACGGACTGGACGTCGTCATGCCCGCGAAGAAGGTCGAAGGCGTCAGCGTGGCCGACGTGGAGGCGATGATCCCGGAAGGTCACCGGCAGTTCGTCGTCGACACCCTCGCCAAGTACGGTGTGCCCGAACTCGCCGAGGGCGAGGCGTCCGGCTGGCGCATCACCGGGTGGATGGAGCAGGTCGCCCGCAACCAGCTCGACGTCGCCTTCGACTACCCGATCCGCCTGCTCGCCAACGCGCTCGGCTCCCCGCCCGCCGACGTGGTCACCCGCGCCCATGAGCACGACGTCCTGGTCGCCGCCCTCGCGGGCAGCGCCCGGCACGCGGTCAAGCACAAGGACGCCGGCCTCGACATCGTCGTCGCGCAGGGCTACGAGGCCGGCGGACACACCGGCGAGATCGCCTCGATGGTGCTCACGCCGGACGTCGTGGACGCCGTCGATCCACTGCCCGTACTGGCCGCCGGCGGCATCGGCAGCGGACAGCAGGTGGCCGCCGCGCTCGCCCTGGGCGCGCAGGGGGTGTGGCTGGGCTCCGTCTGGCTGACGGTCACCGAGGCCGAACTGCCCTCGCCCAAGCTGATCGAGAAGCTGCTGGCCGCCGACGCGGGCGCCACCGTCCGCTCCCGCGCGCTGACCGGGAAACCCGCACGTCAGCTCCGTACCGAATGGACCGACGCCTGGGACGACCCGGCCGGACCCGGCACCCTCCCCATGCCCCTCCAGGGGCTGCTGGTCGCCGAGGCCGTCTCGCGGATCCAGAAGTACGAGGTCGATCCGCTGCTCGGCACGCCCGTCGGCCAGATCGTCGGCCGGATGAACAGCCAACGCAGCGTCCAGGCCGTCTTCGACGACCTCACCCGCGGCTTCGAGCAGGCCGTGGACCGCATCAACCGCATCGCCGGAAGGAGCGGCCAGTGAGCACACCCCCCGCCGGTTTCTGGGCCCAGGCCACCGAGGCCCCCGACCGCACGGTCCTCGTCGCGCCCGACGGCGAGGAGTGGACCGCCGGACGGCTGCACGCCGCCGCCAACCGCCTCGTCCACGGCCTGCGCGCCGCGGGCCTGGGGCGCGGCGACGCCTTCGCGGTCGTGCTGCCCAACAGCGTCGAGTTCTTCACCGCCTATCTCGCCGCCAGCCAGGCCGGGTTCTACCTCGTCCCGATCAACCACCACTTCGTCGGCCCGGAGATCGCCTGGATCGTCGCCGACTCCGGCGCCAAGGTGCTCGTCGCCCACGAGCGGTTCGCCGAACCGGCCCGCCACGCGGCCGAGGAGGCCGGACTCCCGGCGAGCCACCGGTACGCCCTCGGCACGGTCGAAGGCTTCCGGCCATACGCCGAACTCCTCGACGGACAGCCCGAGTCGGCGCCCGAGGACCGCGAACTCGGCTGGGTCATGAACTACACGTCGGGCACGACCGGACGCCCGCGCGGCATCCGCCGTCCGCTGCCCGGCAAGCGGCCCGAGGAGGCCTACCTCGGCGGCTTCCTCGGCATCTTCGGCATCAAGCCGTTCGGCGACAACGTCCACCTCGTCTGCTCGCCGCTCTACCACACCGCCGTGCTCCAATTCGCGGGCGCGTCCCTGCACATCGGGCACCGGCTGGTGCTGATGGACAAGTGGACGCCCGAGGAGATGCTCCGCGTCATCGACGCCCACCGGTGCACGCACACGCACATGGTCCCGACCCAGTTCCACCGGCTGCTCGCACTGCCGGAGGAGGTCCGGCGGACGTACGACGTCTCGTCGATGCGGCACGCCATCCATGGGGCCGCGCCCTGCCCCGACCATGTGAAACGGGCCATGATCGAGTGGTGGGGCGACTGCGTGGAGGAGTACTACGCGGCCAGCGAGGGCGGCGGGGCCTTCGCCACGACCGAGGACTGGCTGAAGAAGCCCGGGACCGTCGGCAAGGCCTGGCCCATCAGCGAACTCGCCGTCTTCGACGACGACGGCGACCGGCTCCCGCCCGGTGAACTCGGCACCGTCTACATGAAGATGAACACCGGCGGCTTCGCCTACCACAAGGACGAGGCCAAGACGAAGAAGAACCGCATCGGCGACTTCTTCACCGTCGGCGACCTCGGCTACCTCGACGAGGACGGCTACCTGTACCTCCGCGACCGCAAGATCGACATGATCATCTCCGGTGGCGTCAACATCTACCCGGCCGAGATCGAGTCCGCCCTGCTGGCCCACCCCGCCGTCGCCGACGCGGCCGTCTTCGGCATCCCGCACGACGACTGGGGCGAAGAGGTCAAGGCCGTTGTCGAACCGGCCCCGGGCCACGAACCGGGACCCGCACTGGCCGCCTCGATCCTCGACCACTGCGCCGAGCAACTCGCGGGCTACAAAAGGCCGAAGACCGTCGACTTCATCGCGGAGATGCCCCGCGACCCCAACGGCAAGCTCTACAAGCGGCGGTTGCGGGATCCGTACTGGGAGGGGCGTACGCGACCGGTGTGACCCCGATCCGAATGGCGTCCGGTCTCACGTCCGCCCGGCCCTGCCCACCATGGCGTGGACGATCAGGTGGTGGAAGGGCGCGATGACCCTGAAGTACAGGCGCCCGGCGGGGCGTTCGAACCGGACGACCGTCGTGCAGACGCCCTCCGACCCGGTGCCGTAGGACACCGGGCGGAGGGCGAAGGACACGCGGAAGGCGAGGTGCTTGTCGTCCTCCCCGCACAGCACCTCGTCCGCGGCCACCGTCAGCAGCCGGAACGGGCCGATCCTGCGCCCGGGTTCGATGCGGACGTCGGCCGCGCGGACGCGCTCGCGGGTCTTGAGGCCGAAGGGCGCCACGACCCTGTCCCGGACGCCCATCAGCCGGTTCGCCCACTTCGGGGTGCCGGTGAGGACCAGCCGGGTGAACTCGACGGCGTCGATGCCGACGGGGAGATCCACGGACACGGCGTCGACATGGTCGTAGCGACCGAGATCGGTCACCGCGGCGTCGAGCACCGGCGGCGCGTGCCGCCGGACTCGTCGTACGCGTCCTACTCGCCCTACTCGCGTGCGAGCCATGTCCGCTTCTCTCCCCGTTGACGTCAACGGCGTTCGGTCGCCTTCACCACCCGCAGCGCGGGCGAGGACCGGATGTCCTTCTCACAGAAGCGGGCGGTCACCCACTTCTCCTGGGAGAACAGCCCGGTCTGGTCGCTGTAGTGCGGTGACTTCGGATTGGAGGACTGGGAGTACGTCAACAGTGTGCGCGCCACCGGGCAGCCGCTGTCGTTCCAGCCCACCGCCTGGATGTGGCTGGATCCCGTGGTCACCTCCGTGTACCCGCCGTGCGCCGGGTCCCACACCGGCTCGACCTTGTTCCACACCCCGAGGTCCTCGGTGGCGCCGGAGACGGGGATGCGTGTGCCGTTCCGCACGACGAACTGGTGCTCCCCGAGCGTCGAGTCCAGCGGGATGCCGGCCGCCCGCAGTTCGGTCACCGCGTCCGCGAGGGCCGTGGCGAAGGCGGGGGAGTCGGTGTCGAGCGTGTTCGGCGTGTGCACCGGGTCGGCCGCGGAGAACGGCACCTTCCACTGCTGGTTCTTCGGCACGAGTTCGAGCAGCCGCTGCCAGAAGCGGTCGAAGAGCAGGGCACCTCGGCTGTCGGTGTTCGCGGTGCGGTCCCACGCCTTGAGCACCGTGCAGGCCGCCGATACGTCGACCGTCTTGCCGTCCTTGTCCTCGGCGACGCCGCCGGGCAGTGCGGCACACGCGCGTGCCGTGTCACCGGCCGCCAGCTCGCCGATGGTCACCTGGTTCGCGAACTGCTGCCGCTGAAGATCCCGCACGGTCAGATCACCGCGCGCGGCCATCGCCGACACGGCGTCGATCGCGCCCCGGGTGCGCGGCGAGCGCGTGGTGCCGATGCTGCCGAAGATCCGCTCGTAACCGGTGATCGGCCGGTCGGCGTTGGTCAGCCAGGCGCTGTCGTTGGAATTCTCCGCGTACGGGGCGTCCTTCAGCGTCGGCATGCGGGAGGGCCCGAAGGTCCCGGCCTGTACGGCGTCGGCGTCGTTGCCGAGCACGCAGTCGCCGCGCGAGCCGTCGAGGACCGCGACCCCGGCCGCCGGATAGACGGCCTTGCCGAACGGTGTGGAGCACCGGGCCGCCAGTTCGTTCGTGATCCGGGGCAGCACCTGCGACTGGCTGAAGAGCGAGTGGCCCGAGGAGTCCGCGGCGATGGTGTTCACCCACGGCAGCCCCTGGTGCGCGGCCAGCGACTTGAGGATGCCCGCCGTGTCCTGCGCCTTGCCGAAGCCCAGTGAGGTGTCGGCGAACCGCAGGTTGGCGGCGTTCGGGTCGTTCATCGCGAACGCGGACGTGGTGGTCCACGGCAGCGGGAGTTCGCCGTCGGGGGAGTCGACGACCGGGCCGTAGCGGGTCCACCACTGGGTGCGGGTGACCGGCGTACCGCCCTTGACCGCGACGGTCACGGTCCGCTTCGTCATCCGCTCGGGCTTGCCGTCCACCAGGTACACGGTGGGGTCGGCCGGGTCGAGGGTCAGCTGCGTCAGGTTGAAGGGGACACCGGTGGAGACCGTGTGGCTCCACGCCACCTTGGAGTTGTAGCCGATGGCGACGGTCGGCAGGCCGAGCAGCGAGCCGCCGGCCACGTCCAGCTCGCCCGGAATGGTCTGCTGCACCTGCCAGAACCGGCGTCCGCCGTGCCAGGGGTAGTGCGGGTTGCCCAGCAGCAGACCGCGGCCGTTCGCCGTGGTGTCCCCGTTGAAGGCGACCGCGTTCGAGCCCATGTCCGCGTCCGCGGTCCGCTCGCGCACGGCCTTGATCAGGGCCTGCGCGTCCGGAGCGGTCGCGGTGCCCTTGGCGGCGGAGGTGGGCGGCTCGGCGCCCGTGATGGCGTCCACGGCGCTGCCCTGGCCGCCGAGCACGGAGAGCGCGTAGAAGCGCGTGGCCACGTCCTCGGTGGTGATGGGCCGCAGCCAGGCGGCGCCCTTGCAGCTCGGGTCGGTCGTCCGGTTCTGCTTCAGCCAGGCGTTGTACCCGGCGGCGAAGCCCCGCATCAGGTCCTTGGCATCGCGGCTCGGGCCCAGTGGGGCCGGCTGCGCGAGGAGCTTCCGGACGGTGCCTGCCTGTTGGACGCCCCGGAAGTACAGGTCGCTGGAGAGGTTGTCCCCGGCGCTGGACAGCGATTCGTCGGTCTTCGCGTCCGCGCCGAAGAAGCGGGAGCGGTCGCCGCGCACGGTCACGAAGCCGTCGGCGAGCGTGCAGACCTGGTCGGTGGCCTGCGCCCAGCCGGTGCCGAAGCCGAGGTCCGCGTAGTTCTCGGCGAGGATGTGCGGGATGCCGTACTCGGTGTAGCGGATGACGGCGGACAGACCGCCGTTCGCGGGGTGTTCCTGGTGACTGTGCCGCTCGGCCGCGGCGGCCGGCAGCGCGGTCGAGGCGGTGAGCAGAGCGACGGCCGCGACGGCGAGTCGTCTCAGGCGGGTGCGCAAGTCGTGCCTCCCAACGTCTGTGGGGGAAGGAGTGGTTGAGCGTAACGACGGGTGGATGGTCCGGGCCCCCTTGGTGCTTGACCTGCCTCGGCGGCGGACCGAGGATCATGAGTCATGACGCAGGGACAGGGCAGCACGGTTGACGGGGTGCTGCGACGCAGCGCCCGGCGCACTCCGGCGAGGGTCGCGATCGAGTACGGCGACCGCACATGGACGTACGAGGAACTCGACGACGCGGTCTCCCGCGCGGCGAGCCTCCTGCTCGGCGAGGGCCTCGCGCCCGGCGACCGGGTCGGCGCCTACGGCCACAACTCGGACGCCTATGTGATCGCCTTCCTGGCCTGCGCCCGCGCGGGCCTCGTGCACGTGCCGGTCAACCAGAACCTCACCGGCGACGACCTCGCGTATCTCGTCGGCCAGTCCGGCAGCTCGTTGGTCCTCGCCGACCCCGATCTGACCGGCCGGCTCCCCGACGACGTCCGCACGCTTCCCCTGCGCGACGCCGAGGACTCCCTGCTGGCGCGGCTGGCGAACGCCCCCGCGTACGACGGTCCCGAGCCGCGCACCGAGGACCTGGTGCAGCTGCTCTACACCTCGGGGACCACGGCCCTGCCCAAGGGCGCGATGATGACCCACCGCTCCCTGGTCCACGAGTACCTCAGCGCGATCACCGCCCTCGACCTCAGCGCCGGAGACCGCCCCGCGCACTCCCTGCCGCTCTACCACTCGGCGCAGATGCACGTCTTCCTGCTGCCCTACCTGGCCGTCGGCGCCACCAACGTCATCCTTGACGCCCCCGACGGCGACCGGCTCTTCGACCTGATCGAGGCCGACCGCGTGGACAGCCTGTTCGCCCCGCCGACCGTCTGGATCGGTCTGGCCAACCGCCCCGACTTCGAGACCCGCGACCTGTCCGGACTGCGCAAGGCCTACTACGGCGCCTCGATCATGCCGGTGCCGGTCCTGGAACGACTGCGCGAACGGCTCCCGAAGCTCGGCTTCTACAACTGCTTCGGGCAGAGCGAGATCGGCCCGCTGTCCATGGTCCTGGCACCCGGCGAGCACAAGGGCCGCATGGACTCCTGCGGCCGGCCCGTCCTGTTCGTGGACGCGCGCGTGGTCGACGAGGACGGCAAGGACGTCCCCGACGGCACCTCCGGCGAGATCGTCTACCGCTCCCCGCAGTTGTGCGACGGCTACTGGGACAAGCCCGAGGAGACGGCCGCGGCCTTCCGGGACGGCTGGTTCCGCTCCGGCGACCTGGCGGTGCGGGACGCGCACGGCTTCTACACGATCGTCGACCGCGTGAAGGATGTGATCAACTCCGGTGGCGTGCTGGTCGCTTCACGCCAGGTCGAGGACGCCCTGTACACGCACGACTCCGTCGCCGAGGTCGCGGTCGTCGGCCTGCCGGACGAGCGGTGGATCGAGGCCGTCACGGCCGTCGTCGTCCCGCGCGGCGAGGTCTCCGAGGCCGAACTGATCGAGCACGCGCGCGAGAAGCTTCCGCACTTCAAGGCGCCGAAGCGGGTGGTGTTCGTGACCGAACTGCCTCGCAACGCCAGCGGGAAGATCCTCAAGCGGGAGCTGCGGGACCGGTTCACCGACCAGCCGTGAGGCCACAACCAGCCCTGACGCCACAAAGTGCCGTATGTCATACCTGGCACCGTCGCCCTTACCACAGCGTTCGTTCATCGCATACGGGCACACTGAGGTATGCGCTGCTGTCTCCCCGTCCCCCTCGCCGCTCTCCCCGGTCCCTGCGAAGTGTTCCGCTCCGGCGCCCTGATCGCCCCCGCCCTGCTCAAGGCGATCGCGGCAGCCGTGCACATTCCCCGCCCCCGCCGCTCCCACCACCTCGCCGCCATCCACCTCGAACTCGTCACGCTGGCCGAGGACCATGCCGTCATCACCTGGCACACGGGTGTCCCCGACGGCCGTGGCCGGCTGCTCCCCGTCGTCACCGAGGGCGAGGTCGTGTACGGCACCCACCCGGGCCGGCTGACCCGCGTCGCCGGCTCGGACCGGCCCACGGCCCACCACCACGTCGAGCTGACCGGCCTGGAGCCGGGGCAGACGTATTACTACCAGGCCCGCTCCCGTGGCGTGACCGCCACACCCACCCCCCTGCACCTGGTGCGCGGCAACGCGGTCGGCACCTCGCTGCACGGACTCGGCTCGCACGGCGGCCCGTACTCCTTCACCACCCCACAGCCCCCGTCCGGTCGCCATGTCATGTCGATCGCCCTCTGCAACGACCTGCACGTCGGCGAGACCACGGCCGGCCTGGTCGCGGGGATGCCCCTGATCCGCGGGATCACCCAGCCGCTCGGCAGCACTCCCTACCCCGAGGTCATGAGTACGGCCCTGGTCGACGAGGCCCGCAGACGCGGCGCCGATCTCCTCCTGGCCGCCGGTGACATCTCGGCCGGCGGCGCGGCGCACGACCTCGCGGCGGCCGGCCGGATTCTGGACCGCTTCGGCGAGCACGGCCGGGACTACTTCGTCGTACGGGGCAACCACGACCGGCACGGCCGCCTGGAAGCCACCTTCCGGCGTGGAGTCGGCATGGAGGAGGGGCCCGGCTACTTCTCCCACGAGGTCGGCGGGCTGCGGATCGTCGGCCTCGACACCTACGAGAAGCAGGGCAACGGCGGTGACTCGGGCGGGCTCGGTGCCGAGCAACTCGCCTGGCTGCGACGCCGGTTGCGGGAGAACGGGGACCAGCCCACCGTGGTCTTCGGCCACCACCCGCTGACCGTACGGGACTCCGTCTTCCCGGTGACCGGCGGCCAGCGCATGAACCGCAAGCAGGCCCGCGCGATCGTCGAGGCCTACACCACCGCCCCCGGCGTCTTCCTCCACCACGCGGGCCACACCCACCGCAACAAGCGGACCGTGCTGACGTCCGCCCCGCACGTGACCCAGCAGGAGGTCAGCGCCGTCAAGGAGTACCCGGGCGGGTTCTGCCTGCTCCGCATCCACACCGGCGGCTACGCCCTGAACTTCTACAAGGCCCGGGCCGCCGAGGCCCTGGAATGGGGCGAGTTGAGCCGTCGGCTGGCCGGCGGACTGTGGCCGCACCACGCGCTGGGCCGCGCGGTCGCCGACCGCAACAGCGTGACCGCCCACGACCTGTCCGGCCTCCGCCCCCTCGTACCCGTCCCCTGCTGACTCGACCTAACTCGACGGCTGGTGGCGCAGATCCACGATCCGGCGGATCTTGCCCACCGACCGCTCCAGCGACTCCGGCTCGACGATCTCCACCGCGACCGACACCCCGATCCCGTCCTTCACCGCCGTCGTGATGGCCCGCACGGCCGCGTCCCGGATCTCGGGACCCGCGCCGGGGCGGGCCTCCGCGCGCACGGTGAGGGCGTCGAGCCGTCCCTCGCGGGTGAGCCGGAGCTGGAAGTGCGGTGCCACGCCCGGCGTGCGGAGCACGATCTCCTCGATCTGCGTGGGGAAGAGGTTCACCCCGCGCAGGATCACCATGTCGTCGCTGCGCCCGGTGACCTTCTCCATCCGGCGGAACACCCGGGCCGTGCCCGGCAGCAGCCGCGTCAGGTCCCGGGTCCGGTAACGGATCACCGGCATCGCCTCCTTGGTGAGCGAGGTGAAGACCAACTCTCCCTCCGCACCGTCCGGTTGGACCTCGCCGGTGATCGGATCGACGATCTCCGGATAGAAGTGGTCCTCCCAGACGTGCAGCCCGTCCTTGGTCTCCACACATTCCTGGGCCACCCCAGGGCCGATCACCTCGGACAACCCGTAGATGTCGACAGCGTCGATCGCGAACCGCTCCTCGATCTCCAGCCGCATCTGCTCGGTCCACGGCTCGGCGCCGAAGATCCCGACCCGCAGCGAGGTGCCCCGCGGATCGACGCCCTGCCGCTCGAACTCGTCGAGAAGCGTCAGCATGTACGACGGTGTCACCATGATGATCTGCGGCCGGAGGTCCTGGATCAGCTGGACTTGACGGGCCGTCATACCGCCGGACGCGGGGATGACCGTACAGCCGAGCCGCTCGGCCCCGTAGTGTGCGCCGAGCCCGCCCGTGAACAGCCCGTATCCGTACGCCACATGGACCTTGTCGCCCGGCCGTCCGCCCGCCGCGCGGATCGAGCGGGCCACCACGTCGGCCCACAGGGAAAGGTCGTTCTCGGTGTAACCGACCACCGTGGGACGGCCGGTGGTGCCGCTGGACGCGTGGATACGGCGGATGCGGTCCTCGGGCACGGCGAACATCCCGTACGGGTAGTTCGCGCGCAGATCCGCCTTGGCGGTGAACGGGAAGCGGGCGAGATCGGCGAGCGTACGGCAGTCGTCGGGGCGCACGCCCGCCTGGTCGAAGGACGTCCGGTAGAAGGGCACGTTCTCGTAGGCGTGCCGGAGGGAGGCGCGCAGGCGCTCCAGCTGTAGGGCGCGCAGGGCCTCCGGGTCGAGCCGTTCCCCCGCGTCCAGCAGCTCCGTCGCATCCGCCATGGGGCTTCTCCCTCGTCCGTCGCATCGGTGAATCACATCATTACGGACACCCGATCATTCGGTCGATCGGTCGGGGATCAGTAACCCAGCCCGTTCCGGTCCGGGCAAGGGGTCCAACGGCAGAAATCCGTTGCTGTCTCCGGCCGGAGAAACCCATTGCGGTACGACGGCACCGGCCAGCACGATCGGCGGCATGCCGACCTTCACCGCGCCCGACGGGACCGAGCTCGCGTATCACCTGCGTGGCGAGGGCGAGCCACTGCTCGTCCTGCCGGGCGGTCCCATGCGGGCCTCCGCCTACCTCGGCGGGCTCGGCGGACTCGACGCACACCGCGGCCTGGTGCTCCTTGACCTGCGTGGCACCGGCGACTCCGCCACGCCGGTCGATCCGACGACGTACCGCTGCGACCGGCTCGTGGCCGATGTGGAGGCGTTGCGCGGCCACCTGGGCCTGGAGCGGGTGGACCTGCTCGCGCACTCGGCGGGCGGCAGCCTGGCGATGCGGTACGCCGAGGGGTACTCGGAGCGGGTCGCGCGGCTGGTGCTGGTGACCGCGACGCCGTGGGCGCTGGGGATGCCGGCGACGGCCGAGGACCGGCTGGCCGCCGCCGGGCTGCGGAGCGGTGAGCCGTGGTTCGCGGAGGCGTTCCCCGCGTTCCGGGCCTGGCTGGCGGGGACGGGCGACTTCGATCCCGCCTTCTCGGGCTTCTTCTACGGGCGCTGGGACGAGGCAGCTCAGCTCCACGAGGCGGGCGCCGACAAGGAGTTCAACGACGACGCGGGGGAGGTCTTCGGCTCCGCGGGCGCCTACGACCCGCCCGCGACCCGCGCCGCCCTCGCCCGGCTGACCGGACCGGTCCTCGTCCTCGCCGGTGAACTGGACGGCGGCCCCACGCCCGAACTGGCGCGCAGGACCGCCGATGTCTTCCCGAACGCGGAACTCGCCGTCCAGCCTGGTGCAGGGCACTACCCGTGGCTGGACGATCCGGAGTGGTTCAGGCGCCGTATCTCCGCGTTTCTGGCGGGGTGAGTGTCACTTCGTGGGGGTGCTGCCGAACGCCGTCATGAAGCGGTCGCGGAACTTGTCCATGCCCACCACCGGGCCGTTGTCGGCGGGCTTGAGCCCGTCCGCCCAGCCCCAACTGGCGATCTTGTCCAGCACCTTCGGGTCGTGGGCGACGATGGTGATCGGCACGTCCTTGTTGGCGGAGCCGCCGGTGACAGTCGGGACGGGCTGGTGGTCGCCGAGGAAGACGAGGACCGTGTTCTTGTTGCCGTAGCGCTGCATCCACTGGGTGAGGCTGTCCACGGAGTACTGGATGGCCTTGCGGTACTCGGTCCGCACGCGCTTCGCGCTCTTCCAGACCTGCGTCGGGTTGGTGCCCTCCTTCTTGATCTGGTTGAAGATCGTGCCGTCCCCGAGGTCCTCCCAGGGGATCGTGTGGGCGATGGGCGACCAGGGGTTGTGGCTGGAGGCCAGGATGATCTCCGCCATGATCGGGTCGCGGTTCTTCTTGCCGTACTCCAGCTTCTGGAAGGACTCCAGGCTGAACTGGTCCGGGACCGGCGTCCAGCTGAAGTACGGGCCGTTGTAGCCGAGGTGCGTGGAGTCGTAGATGTTGTCGAGGCCGAAGTACTTGCCCTCGGGCCAGGCCTTGCGCACACCGGGGACGATGCCGACCGTGCGCCAGTCGCCGGTCTTCTGGAAGTAGCTGGTGAGCGTCGCGCGGTCGCCCGTGGTCAGGGTCCGGTACCGCTGCTGGTTCTTGATCCACAGGCCGGACAGGAACGTCGAGTGGGCGAGCCAGCTGCCGGCGCCCGTCACGGGCGACCTGAGCCAGGCGCTGCGCGAGGCGAAACCGGCCGACTTGAGCCTGTCGTCGCCCGCCTTCAGCGTCGCGTCCATCTCCGGCGCCATCGTCGGATCGGTGAGCGCGACCCGGCCGTAGCTCTCGATGAACGTGAACAGCACGTCCTTGCCGCGCAGTCCGGTGAGCAGTTGGTCGGGCGGGGTCTTGGCGAAGGCGTCGACCGGGATCTGCTTCTTGAAGACATCGGCGTCACCGAGGCCGTCGCGGACGTACTGCACACGGTTGCCGAGGTACTGGGTGTAGCCCCGGGTGGCCATCACGACCCCGCCGAGCTGCACGCTCGTGGTGAAGCAGATGATCCACGCGACGCCGAGGACCAGCGTGCCGCGGACGGCCACGGTGCGGTGCCGGGCCAGTACGTCCGCCACCCGCGCCAGGGCGAGCGCGCTCACCGTGAGCACGGCGATGAACAGGACGATCACCCCGATCACCGCCAGCACCTCGCCCGACCGACCGAACGAGTCCTTGACGAAATCCGCCGCGTCGTTCAGCAGAATCCAGTCGAAGACCAGGTCGAACGGCCGGGCCAGGGTCTGGTAGAAGCCCATGTCGAGGCACTTCAGGACGGTGGAAAGACCGAGGAACGCTCCCAGGACGACGGCCGTGATCCGCCGTGCCGTCGCCGGCAGGACGAGCAGCACGGCCGCCACGATGATCAGCTCGACGGGGAGACGGAAGAACGCCTCAAGGGGCATCCGGTCGAAACGGTTGGGCATCACGAGCGCTTCGAGCACCAGCGCGGCGGCCAGCACGCTCGTACCGATGCGTACGCCACGAGCGGTACGGGGGAAACGGTGGCGCCAGCCGAACCAGCCGGGGCGGGTGGCGGAGGACGCCTGGTCGGGGGCGACAGCCTCGGCAGCCGACGTCCCGTCCTCCGTACCCCCGGCCGACTCCTCCTCCGCGGCGGGGCTCACGCCGGATTCCTCTGCGGGCGTGGGCGATTCCTCCCCCTCGGGATCGGTCACCGACGCGTCGGCGTCAGGCAGTTGGCTGGGGGGCGTGAGGTGCGACACCCGAAGGTCCTTCCGTGCAGGGCGGTGATGGCACGGCGACCGGGCCCGCAGACCAGGGCCGCCTACTTCGCGTACGGCCCTGGGCAACCCCACGTTCACACTTCCGGGTCAACCGCCCGCAAAAGAGTACGCCCGTCCGACCCGCCCTCGATGCCTTCGCGTCACCGTGGCTCCACCGATCCGTCGCCCCGGTCGATCCACCGCCCCTACGGAACCGCCGCCACCGCCACTTCCTTGGCCCACCGATAGTCCGCCTTGCCGCTCGGCGACCGCCGGATGGATTCCGTGAGCACCAGCTGGCGCGGGATCTTGTAACCGGCGAGATGGGTACGGCAGTACGACTGGATGTCCTCCAGCGACGGCCGGGGCGCGCCCTCGCGCAACTGCACCACGGCCGCCACATGGTTGCCCCACCGCGCGTCCGGCACCCCGGCGACCAGGGCGTCGTACACGTCCGGATGGGACTTGAGGGCCTGTTCGACCTCCTCCGGGTACACCTTCTCGCCCCCGGTGTTGATGCACTGCGAGCCACGGCCGAGGACGGTGACCACGCCCTCCTCGTCGACGGTGGCCATGTCGCCGAGCAGCACCCAACGCTGACCGTCCTTCTCGAAGAAGGTCTGGGCGGTTTTCTCCGGGTCGTTGTAGTAGCCGAGTGGTACATGGCCGCACTGCGCCACGCGGCCCACCTCGCCCGGTGCGGCCGGTTCGTAGGTGGCCGGATCGACCACCTGCGTACGGGAGTTGACCTTGATGCGGAAGCTCTGTCCGGCGCCCGAGTCGGCCGTCGCTGTGCCGTTGAAACCGGACTCGGAGGACCCGTAGTTGTTCAACAGCATGGTGTTCGGGAGGAGTTCCTGGAACTGCCGGCGCACGGTCTCCGACATGATCGCGCCGGACGAGGAAACGCTGAACATCGCCGAGCAGTCGGTGCCCTTCATGGGCCCGGCGAGCGCGTCGATCAGCGGCCGCAGCATCGCGTCGCCCACCAGGGACATGCTGGTGACCTTCTCCTTCTCGATCGTCCGCAGCACCTCCTCGGGCACGAACTTGCGGTGGATCACGACCCGTTGGCCGAAGTTGAAGCCGATGAACGTGGTGAGGGTGGAGGTGCCGTGCATCAGCGGGGGAGCGGGGAAGAAGGTGATCCCCGAGCCGCCCGCCGCGACCCGCTCGGCCAGCTCCTCCGGCGTCTTGACCGGCTCACCCGTTGGCGCGCCCCCGCCGAGCCCGGAGAAGAACAGGTCCTCCTGGCGCCACATCACGCCCTTGGGCATCCCGGTGGTGCCGCCGGTGTAGATGATGAACTGGTCGTCCCCCGACCGTGCGGGGAAGCCCCGCTCGGGCGACCCCTCTGCCTCGGCCTCGGCGAAGGACGCCACCCCGGGCACCTCGTCGCCCTCGCTGCCCACCCGCACGAGATGGCGGAGCTTCGGACACTGCGGCAGGGCGGTGGCCACCCGGTCGGTGAACTCCGCGTCGAAGACCAGGGCCACCAGGTCGGCGTCCCGGTAGAGGTACACCAACTCCTCTTCGACATAGCGGTAGTTGACGTTGACGGGGACGACCCGTGCCTTGAGGCAGCCCAGCACGGTCTGCACGTACTCGATGCCGTTGTAGAGATGCAGCCCGAGGTGTTCGCCGGGACGCAGTCCGCTGTCGATCAGATGGTGGCCGATCCGGTTGGCCGCCGCGTCCAACTCGGCGTACGTCAAACGGCGTTCGGCTCCTGTGCCCGGGTGGTCGATGTAGACGAGGGCCTCGCGGTCCGGCACCGCGTCGACGACCGACTCGAACAGGTCCGCAAGGTTGTACTCCACCGCTCCTCCTGACCACGGGCGTGCCCTGACAGCTGTCGGTTCGCCGGTCATCAGAGCAAAGGGCAGGGCAACTGGGAAGAGTTCGCGCGAAGAAATCTGACTGACTGTCAGAAAACCCTTGAAGTGCCTCCCTGCCTACTGCAACCTGTTCTCGTTCCTGGAGAGGGGAGACGGCAATGGGTGGGACGGAACACCTCACCGTGCAGCGCGAAGGCGCCACACTGGTGCTCACGCTCAACAGGCCCGAAGCCAAGAACGCGCTCTCGCTGTCCATGCTCGTCGGGCTGTACGACGGCTGGCTGGAAGCCGACGCGGATGACTCCGTCCGGTCGATCGTGCTGACCGGTGCGGGCGGTGCGTTCTGTGCCGGCATGGATCTCAAGGCGCTGGCCGGCAAGGGGATGGCGGGCGAGGAGTATCGGGACCGGCTCAAGGCGGATCCTGACCTGCACTGGAAGGCGATGCTGCGGCATCACCGGCCGCGTAAGCCTGTGATCGCGGCGGTCGAGGGGTACTGCGTGGCGGGGGGTACCGAGATTCTTCAGGGCACGGACATTCGTGTCGCGGGGGAGTCGGCGACGTTCGGGCTGTTCGAGGTCAAGCGCGGGTTGTTTCCGATCGGTGGGTCGACTGTTCGGCTGCAGCGGCAGATTCCTCGTACGCATGCGTTGGAGATGTTGCTTACAGGGCGGGCGTACTCGGCGCGGGAGGCTGCCGCCGTGGGGCTGGTCGGGCATGTCGTGGCCGACGGGACTGCTCTTGAACGGGCGTTGGAGATTGCCGAGCAGATCAATTCGTGCGGGCCGCTTGCTGTGGAGGCCGTGAAGGCGTCGGTGTATGCGACGGCTGAGATGACCGAGACGGATGGGCTTGCCGACGAACTCAAGCGGGGGTGGCCGGTGTTCGACACGGCTGATGCGAAGGAGGGGGCGCGGGCTTTCGCGGAGAAGCGTCCGCCGGTCTACAAGCGTGCGTAGGTGGTCGGTACGCGCCGTTTGCATGGTTGCGCGCCGTCGTGGCTGGTCGCGCAGTTCCCCGCGCCCCTAGGGGCGTTCCAATCGACGTCGGCTTTCCTAGGAGGCAGTTCCAATGCCCGAAGTTCTCAAAGCTCCCCTCGCCGTCGAGTTTCCCTTCACCCGTTCCGTCGGGCCCGTCCAGAGCGCCTTCCTCACCGGTCTGCGTGAGCGCGTCGTCTTCGGAGTCAAGACCGTCGACGGGCGCACGCTCGTCCCGCCCGTCGAGTACGACCCCGTCACCGCCGACGAGATCCGGGACCTCGTCGAAGTGGGATCCACCGGCACCGTCACCACCTGGGCCTGGAATCACGAACCCCGGCGCGGGCAGCCGCTCGACACGCCCTTCGCCTGGGTCCTGGTCCGTCTCGACGGTGCCGATACCGCCCTGCTGCACGCCCTCGACGCACCCGATGCCGACGCCGTGCGCACCGGAATGCGGGTCCGGGTCCGTTGGGCCGAGGAGCGCACCGGTGCCATCACCGACATCGCCTGCTTCGAGCCGTACGACGGGGAAGCGGAGCAACCGGCGGGCCACAGCGGGGAGTTCGCGGACGCGATCACCGGGATCATCGCGGCCGCGCGGCTCGACTACACCTACTCGCCGGGGCGCGCCCAGACCGCCTACATCCACGCGCTGTCCGACCGGCGCATGGTCGGGGAGCGGTGCCCGTCCTGCCGGAAGGTGTACATCCCGCCGCGGGGCGCCTGTCCCACCTGTGGGGTCGCCACCTCGGAGCAGGTGGAGGTGGGGCCCCGCGGCACGGTCACGACCTTCTGCATCGTCAACATCAAGGCGAAGAACCTGGACATCGAAGTCCCTTACGTCTACGCCCACATCGCCCTCGACGGCGCCGACCTCGCGCTGCACGCGCGGATCGGTGGCATCGCGTACGACCAGGTGCGGATGGGACTTCGCGTCGAACCGGTGTGGACCGACGGCTCCCGTTTCCCCGACCACTACCGGCCCACCGGCGAGACCGACGCGGAGTACGACACCTACAAGGAGCTGCTGTGACGCGTGACATCGCGGTCGTCGCCTTCGCCCAGACCGACCACCGGCGCACCAGCGACGAGCTCTCCGAGGTGGAGATGCTCATGCCGGTGCTGCACGCCGTACTCGACCAGACCGGTCTCAAGACCGCCGACATCGGCTTCACCTGCTCCGGCTCCAGCGACTACCTGGCCGGCCGCGCCTTCTCCTTCACCCTCGCCCTCGACGGCGTTGGCGCCTGGCCACCGATCTCCGAGTCGCACGTCGAGATGGACGGCGCGTGGGCCCTGTACGAGGCATGGACCAAGCTGCTCACCGGGGACGCCGACACCGCGCTCGTCTATTCCTACGGCAAGTCCTCGCCCGGGTCGGTGCGCGATGTCCTGACCCGGCAGCTGGACCCGTACTACGTCGCCCCCCTGTGGCCCGACTCCGTGGCCCTCGCCGCCCTCCAGGCGCAGGCACTCATCGACGCGGGCGACACCGACGAGCCCGCGCTCGCCGCCGTCGCCGCCCGCAGCCGCGCGGACGCCACCGCCAACTCCCATGCCCAGCTGCGGGGTTCGGTCCCGCAGGGCGACTATCTCGTACGTCCGCTCCGTACCGGCGACTGTCCGCCCATCGGGGACGGGGCCGCCGCCGTGATCCTCGCGGCGGGGGAGCGGGCCCGGGAACTGTGCGAGCGGCCCGCCTGGATCCGCGGTATCGATCACCGAATTGAGGCACATGGGCTGGGCGTGCGGGATCTGACCGACTCGCCTTCGACGCGGTTGGCCGCCGAGCGCGCCGGGGTCTTCGAACGGCCCGTCGACACCGCCGAGTTGCACGCGCCGTTCACCTCGCAGGAGGTCGTCCTGCGCAAGGCGCTGCGCCTCGACGACAGCGTGCGGGTGAACCCGTCCGGCGGGGC
Organism: Streptomyces sp. NPDC001002; assembly: GCF_053599215.1. Classification (NCBI taxonomy): domain Bacteria; kingdom Bacillati; phylum Actinomycetota; class Actinomycetes; order Kitasatosporales; family Streptomycetaceae; genus Streptomyces; species Streptomyces sp. NPDC001002. The sequence continues at coordinate 43,708 of NZ_JBSFLV010000075.1, forward strand.
GCTCGCCGCCAACCCGATCATGGCCGCCGGTCTGCTGCGCATCGGTGAGGCCGCGGCCGGTATCCACCGGGGCGAGTCCGACCGGGCGCTCGCCCACGCCACCTCCGGGCCCTGTCTGCAACAGAACCTGGTCGCCGTACTCGAAGGGGATCCCCGATGAGCAAGGAGCCCGTGGCCGTCGTAGGCGTCGGCCAGACCAAGCACGTGGCGGCCCGGCGGGACGTGTCGATCGCCGGGCTCGTCCGGGAGGCGGCCCGACGCGCCCTGGACGACGCCGAGTTGACCTGGGCCGACATCGACGCCGTCGTCATCGGCAAGGCGCCCGACTTCTTCGAGGGCGTCATGATGCCCGAGCTGTACCTCGCCGACGCGCTGGGTGCGGTGGGCAAGCCCATGCTGCGGGTGCACACCGCCGGATCGGTGGGCGGGTCTACGGCCCTGGTCGCCGCCAATCTCGTCGCGGCTCGCGTGCACGGCACGGTGCTCACGCTCGCCTTCGAGAAGCAGTCCGAGTCCAACGCCATGTGGGGCCTGTCCCTGCCCATCCCCTTCCAGCAACCGCTGCTCGCCGGCGCCGGCGGCTTCTTCGCGCCGCACGTGCGCGCGTACATGCGGCGCACCGGCGCGCCCGACACGGTCGGCTCGCTGGTGGCGTACAAGGACCGGCGCAACGCGCTGAAGAACCCGTACGCGCATCTGCACGAGCACGACATCACGCTGGAGAAGGTCCAGGCCTCCCCGATGCTGTGGGACCCGATCCGGTACTCCGAGACCTGCCCGTCCTCCGACGGCGCGTGTGCGATGGTCCTCACCGACCGGGCGGGGGCGGCTCGGGCGCCGAGGCCGGCCGCCTGGATGCTCGGCGGGGCCATGCGCAGCGAGCCCACCTTGTTCGCGGGCAAGGACGCCGTGTCGCCGCAGGCCGGCAAGGACTGTGCGGCGGATGTGTACCGGCAGGCCGGGATCTCCGATCCGCGCCGGGACATCGACGCCGTGGAGATGTACGTGCCGTTCTCCTGGTACGAGCCGATGTGGCTGGAGAACCTGGGCTTCGCCGACGAGGGCGAGGGGTGGAAGCTCACCGAGGCCGGGGTGACCGAGCTCGACGGTGATCTGCCCGTCAACATGTCGGGCGGTGTCCTGTCGACCAATCCCATCGGCGCCTCCGGCATGATCCGCTTCGCGGAGGCGGCGCTCCAGGTGCGCGGCCTCGCCGGGGAACACCAGGTGGAGGGGGCCAGGCGGGCGCTGGGGCACGCCTACGGGGGCGGATCGCAGTTCTTCGCGATGTGGCTCGTGGGCTCGGAGCCGCCCACCTCCTGAAGCCCTCCCGAAAGGTCCCCCTCACGTGGCCTGTCGGCAGTCGTGACCGATCGCTAGGCTGGCCGCGGACGACGCAATCGGGAGGAGCACGGACGTGGCCGAGAGCACCATCCAGCAACACCCACTCGTGGGCTGGGACAAGCCGGAGCTGGACCTCACAGAGGCCGATTGGCACTCGAGCAGCCGTGGCCTGGGGGATGTCCAGATCGCTTTTGTCGAGGGATTCATCGCGATGCGCAACAGCGGCCGCCCGGAGAGCCCTTCCTTGATCTTCACCCCCGCGGAATGGGGCGCCTTCGTGTCGGGCGCGAGGGAAGGTGAATTCGACCTCACCTGAGCCGACGGGCCGATCCGGGGGTGTTCCGCCCGTTTTTCCGGACACGCGATCTTCCGGGCTCTCCCGGGCCTGCCTCTGCGCGAGGCTGGCCCCCGAGAGCGGAAGGTCGTACTCCGGAGGTGAGGAACCCCATGAACGCACTGCCGGTCATCGCGGCGGTCGACGGTTCGGACGACAGCCTGCGAGCCCTGGACTGGGCCGCCGACGCCGCCCGCGGACGCGGAGCGGCGCTGCGCGTGGTGCATGTGCGGCAGTACGCCGCCTGGACCCCGCCCGGCGTCCTGGTCGCCGGGCTGCCCGAGGCGGACGACGACCCGGTGCTCGACGAGGTGCGCGGGCACCTCGACGACCGGGCCGACCTGCCGAAGACGGAGTACGTGGCACTGGGGGGCGTCTCGGCCGCCGTCCTGCCCGAACTCGGCACCTCCGCCCAGCTGTTGGTGCTCGGCTCCCGTGGCCGTGGCGGCTTCGCCAGCCTGCTGCTCGGCTCCAACGGCATGGCCGCCGCGCGCGAGGCCGACTGCCCCGTGGTCGTGGTACCGCGACCCGGGCGCGAGGTCCATGACGAGCTGCCGACCGAGCCCGGTCCCCGGGTGGTGGTGGGCCTCCAGGTGGACAGTCCCGACGAGGCGACGCTCGCCTTCGCCTTCGCCGAGGCCGCGCTGCGCGGCGCCCGCCTCCAGGTGATCGCCGCCTACGCCTGGCCGGTGCAGACCTGGGCCACGGCGGGCGAACTCGTGCCGCCCGCGATGGACCAGGACGCCATCGAGAACGAGACGCGGACCCTCGCCGAGGGCTTCCTCGCCCCGCACCGCACCCGGCACCCGGACGTCCGCGTCGACGTCCTCGCGGCCCCGGGTGACGCGGCCGGTCACCTCGTCGCGGCCTCCAAGGACGCCGACCTGGTCGTCGTCGGCCGCCACCGCCGGCGCCTCTTGGCCCCCGCCCGCATGCTGGGCTCGGTCACGCAGGCGGTCCTGCTGCACGCGGCGAGCCCGGTGGCGGTGGTGCCGCCGGAGGCGGGGGAGGAGTGAGGGGGGAGGGTGGCGAAGGGGGCGTCGGCCGGCTGCGTCAACTCGCTGTCAGTTACACGCACTTGACCCTCTCCCGCACACTTCCGGGCGCGTGTCTCGTCACCTCGAACGGCACCCGAGAACCATCCGCAACGTCTTGCGTGAAGATCAGCCGCACACACCCCGTGAGGCGTACCCTGAGCTGCCTGTAGGTCACGGTGCGCGCTCGCTCCCCGCGTGGGCGTACCGCCGTGGCAGGGGGTGCGACCATGGCGCAGCGCGGTGCGCGGAGCGGCAGGACTCTGTTCGAGCGCGAGAGTGAACTCGCCGCTGTCGACGAGGCGTTGGGAGCTCTCACCGGCCTGCGCACCGACGGGGGCGAGCCCGCTGACAGGTCGCGCGGCGCCCTCCTCGCCGTCGCCGGACGGGCCGGTATCGGCAAGACCACCCTGCTCGCCGAAGTCCGCCGCCGGGCCGCCACCCGCGGCTGCACCGTCCTGTCCGCCCGCGGCGGCGACCAGGAGCAGCGCGTCGCCTTCCACGTCGCCCGCCAGCTGCTGCAACCCCAGTTCGCCGGCTCGGCGGAGGCCGATCTCCGCGCGTCGATGGGCAGTTGGTACGACATCGTCGGCCCCG
>NZ_JBSFLV010000076.1:0-46841 GCF_053599215.1 Streptomyces sp. NPDC001002
GCGCCCTACGCCCTGGACACAGGGAACGCGGCCCGGCTGTGGGCCGTATCGCGGGGGTCGGCTTCAGCGTGTCCCTTCGTCAACTCGCCCCGGCCCACAGGGGCCGAGCGGCTCGCCTAGCCCAACGGCATCCGGCGGAACCGGCGTTCCTTCTCGGCGATGCCCGCCGCCTCCGCCTGCTCCGCCTTCGCCACCGCCGCGTACTGGTCGACGTACTCCTGCTCGGAGAGCGTCAGGATGGCGTACATGATCTCGTCGGTGATCGCGCGCAGGATCGCCTTCTCGTTCTCCATGCCGGCGTAGCGGGAGAAGTCGAGAGGCTTGCCGAAGCGGATGGTCACGGGGTGGATGTTCGGGATGACCTTGCCGGGCGGCTGGGCCTCGAAGGTGCCGATCATCGCGCAGGGGATGACCGGGACCTGGGCCTTGAGGGCCATGACCGCGACGCCCACCTTGCCCTTGTAGAGGCGGCCGTCGTGCGAGCGGGTGCCCTCCGGGTAGATGCCCAGGAGCTCGTCCTTGCTCAGGACGCCCAGGCCCTCGCGGATCGCCGCCTGGCCCGCCTCCTTGCCGGTGCGGTCGACCGGGATCTGGCCCGCGCTGCGGAAGAAGGTCGCGGTGAGCCGGCCCTTGATGCCGGGGCCGGTGAAGTACTCCTTCTTCGCGAGGAAGGTGATGCGCCGCTTGAGGATCGCCGGCATCAGGAAGTGGTCGGCGAAGGACAGGTGGTTGCCGGCGACGATCGCGGCACCCGTCGCCGGAACGTTCTCCAGGCCCTCGGTGCGAGGCCGGAAGACCACTCTCAACAGAGGTCCCAACAACACGTATTTGAGTACGTAGTAGAACAAAGGGGTTGCTCCTCACTCCGGCGGCTCGGCGGGTCCCCGCGTTCCAGCAGGTCAACCGGCGTGTCGTGGGCTTGTCAGTGTAGGTGCAGGCAGGGGTTGCCGGAACACGGCCGACAGTTGTGTCCCGATCGCACCCAACTGCGGCCGGGCGCAGGGTACTTGATCACCGTCGTACGGCAGCCGTTCACAGCCGCACGATCACGAGGGCTGTGTCGTCGGTGGCGCCCCCCGGTGGGAGCAGTTCGAGGAGGACCGCGTCCGCGAGGGTCTCGGGGTCGGCCGTGCGGTGGCGGGTCAGGGAGTCGGCGAGGCGGGTCAGGCCGGTGTCGATGTCCTCGTGTCTGCGCTCGATCAGGCCGTCGGTGTACAGGACCAGGGTCGCTCCCTTGGTGTACGTCGTGCGGAACTCGGGTCTGGGGACCGGGTCGGGGCGGGCGTCCAGCGGCGGGTCGGTGGCCCGGTCGAGGAACTCCAGGCGTCCGTCGGCGTGCAGGAGGACCGGCGGGGGATGGCCGGCGCTGCTGTAGGTGATGGTGTGCGCGTCGAAGTCGATGAACGTCGTGACGGCGGTGGCCGATTCGGCGCCGTCGACGACATGGGCGTAGCGGCCCAGGACGTTCAGCGCCTCGGCCGGTCCCGACGCGACGCGTGAGGCCGCGCTCAGCGCGCTGCGCAGCTGGCCCATGACACCGGCCGCCGCGAGCCCGTGCCCGACGACGTCGCCGACCGCTACGCCGATGCGGTGGCCGCCGACCAGGTCGACGAGGTCGTACCAGTCCCCGCACACGTTCAGCGCGCCGACCGCCGGTCGGTAGCGCACGGCCGCCTGGTGGTGGCCGACCTGGCGGCGGGCCGGGAGCATCGCCTCCTGGAGGGCGAGGGCCACCTCGCGCTCGCGGGCGTGCGCCTGCCGGAGGCGTTCGTTCAGCTCCTGGAGCTCCCGGGCGCGCGTGTACAGCTCGGCCTCCAGGACCCGGGCCTTGCCGCCGGTCGGGCCGCCGCGCGCCTTGATCAGCTCGGTGACCTCCTCGACCCGGTGCACCAGCAGCACCACCTTGCCGTCCGGGCCGAGCACGGGCGCGTTGACCGGGCTCCAGTAGCGCTCCTCCCACTCGCCGGGCCGTTCGGGGTCCTCGACGTCGTAGCGCTGCAGGGCCATCGCGTCCCGCTCGCCGGTCTCCGTCACCCGCTCCAGCGAGGCCGCCAGATTGCGCATGCCGGAGGCCGACTGGTTGGTGGGATTGTCCGGGAAGACGTCGAAGAGATGGTGGCCGACGACCTGCTCGCGGGTGCGCCCGCTCATCCGCAGGTACTCCTCGTTGGCGTCCGCGTAGTCCAGGTCGGGCGTCAGCAGCGCCACCATCCCCGGCAGCGCCTGGAACACTCCCGCGTAGTCGATCGCCGTAACCGTCATGACCGCCGCCTCACCGCCGGAATCACACCAGTTTCCCATGGCATGCGACGTATGTTCCGTACTCGTGCGTCAGCCGGGAGGATCCGTCAGGGACTGTTCCGCCCAGATGACCTTGCCCTCCGGTACGAAGCGGGTGCCCCAGCGCTGGGTGAACTGGGAGACCAGGAGCAGTCCGCGGCCCCCCTCGTCCGTGGTGCGCGGGTGGCGCAGATGGGGTGCGGTGGCGCCGCCGTCGGAGACTTCGCAGATCAGGGCGCGGTCCTTGATCAGGCGCAGCCGGATGGGCCCGGTGGCGTACCGGATCGCGTTGGTGACCAGTTCGCTGACCACCAGTTCCGTGGTGAAGGCCAGCTCCTCCAGGCCCCACGCGGTCAGCTGCCGGGCCGCCGCCTTGCGGGCGTCGGCGACGACGGCCGGGTCGCCGGGCAGGTCCCAGTCGGCGACCTGGTCCTCGCCGAGCAGCCGGGTGCGGGCAAGCAGCAGGGCCACGTCGTCGTGCGGCCGGTCCGGGACCAGCGCGTCGACCACCGCCCGGCAGCGCAGGTCGAGGGAGGACGCGACCCGCTCCAGGGCCCCGCGCAGCCGGTCGCGGTCCGCGTCGACGGCCCAGTCCTCACCCCGGGCCAGCAGCCCGTCGGTGTGCAGTGCGAGCACGCTGCCCTCCGCGAGGGCCAGCTCGACCGACTCGAAGGGCGGCCCGCCGGCACCGAGCGGCGCCCCCTGCGGGAGGTCCACGAAGCTGACGGTGCCGTCGGGCATCACGACCGCCGGCGCCGGATGGCCCGCGGCGGCCATCGAGCACTGGCCGTCGACGGGGTCGTAGACGACGTACACACAGCCGGACCCCACGATCCGCACCATGCCGTCGGCCCCGCGCGCGCCCGGTTCGCCGCCCTCCTCGCGGGCCGACCGTCCGACCAGGTCGTCGAGGTGGGCCAGCACCTCCTCGGGCGGCAGTTCGAGGGCGGCCAGGGTGCGTACGGCGGTGCGCAACCGGCCCATGCCGGCGGCGGCGTCGATCCCGTGCCCGGGTACTTCGCCGACGACGAGCGCTACGCGCGCGCCGGACAGCGGGATCAGGTCGTACCAGTCGCCGCCGAGGCCGGTGAGTTCGTCGGCGGGGCGGTAGCAGGCGGCCACCTCGACCGCGTCCTGCTCGGGGAGGCGGCGGGGGAGGAGGCTGCGCTGGAGCACCAGGGCGGCGTCGCGCTCGCGGGTGTAGCGGCGGGCGTTGTCGACGCAGACGGCGGCCCGGGAGACCAGGTCCTCGGCGAGGCTCAGGTCGTCCGCGTCGAAGGGCTCCTGGCGGCCGCGCCGGAAGAAGGTGGTGACGCCCAGGGTGACGCCACGGGCGCGGATCGGCACGATCAGCACACTGTGCAGGCCCAGCTCCAGGAAGGTGGCCTCCCGGCCGCCCGGGATGCGGGTGGCCCACTCCTTGGCGAGCGGGTCCAGCCGCTCCTCGCGCCAGGCCCGGCCCGAGGCCAGCGCGCGCACCAGCGGCGAGGTGGGGAGGTAGGCGGCCACATCACCGACGCCGACGACGGCCTCCGGCACACCGGCGTTCACCGACTGGTGGCCGGCCCGGCGCAGCGGCACCTGGTCCGTGACGGAGACCGGGCCCGGGGCGATCTCCGCGCCCCGCAGCACCGACTCCAGCAGGTCGACGGTCACGTAGTCGGCGAAGTCCGGTACTGCGACGTCGGCCAGTTCCTGGGCGGTGCGTTCGATGTCCAGGGTGCGGCCGATGTGCTCGCCGGCCCGGTCGAGCAGCGCGAGGCGCTGACGGGCGCGGTGCCGCTCGGTGATGTCGACGACGGTGTAGTAGACGCCCATCGGATGTCCGCGGTCGTCCTCCAGCCGGGTGAACGACATCATGTGCGCGGTCTCGCGGTGCGGGGCCGCCCGTACCTGGCCCACGTGCTCGTAGCCGACCACCGGCTCACCGGACGCCAGTACGCGCCGCATCTGCGTCTCGATGCCCTCGGCGTTCAGTCCCGGCTGGATCTCCGCGAGGCGCCGGCCGAGGCGGTGCCCGGCCGGTCCGCCGCCGAACTGCTCCAGGGCCGCGTTCGACCACACGAAGCGCAGGTTGGCGTCCACGATCGCTATGCCGACCGGCGAGCGGGTGACCATCTGTTCCAGCACGCTGCGGCTCATGTCCCAGCCGGGTGCGCCGGACAGGTCCGACACCAGCACCAGCCAGTGGTCCGTGCCGCCCGGTTCCACCGCAGGAGTGATACGGACCATGACCCGGACCGGCCGGCCGTCCTTGCGCAGCGCGGTCAGCAGTCCGACCCAGCCGCCGTCCCGACGGCACCGCTCGGCCAGTTCGGGCACCCGCGCCGCGTCTCCGGCGGCCAGCAGTCCGGTGACCGCGGTGCCGACGACCTCGCCGGCCGAGTAGGCCAGCAGTCGCTGGGCCCCGCGCGTCCAGCTGGTCACCACGCCCCGGGCATCGAGCAGCAAGGGAGCGGCATCGGCCACGTCGAACCGCCGCCGGTCCACGTCATGCTCCTCATGAGTGCCCAAGGCCGACCTCTCTGTCGCTGAGAGTGGTCTACCACCACATGTCCCCATCTTCACCCTTCACGGCATCGGAAGGGCTGCGGGAGGCATCGCACATGCATCGGGAGGGGACACGCGGGTGGGTCGGGTGAGGGGGAGAGGGGTGGGTGGGGCTGAGCGGGGCGGATGGGATGCCGGAGATTCCGACGCCTCAGTGAGACGGGTCGGACGCCAGGGACTCCGTCCCCCCGCGATGCGAGTGGGAGGACAGAAACACCGTCGCCCCAGCGATACCGGGTGGGACGACAGAGCCCCCGTCGCCCAGCGATACCGGTGGGACGACAGAGCCCCCGTCGCCCCACCCGCCTCGCTCAGCCCGCGCTCACGCCCCCTCGGCCAGCACCTTCGCCAGCGTCCCCAGTGCCGACTCCAGCTCCTCGCCGGTGATGGTCAGCGGCGGGGCGAGCCGGATCGTCGAGCCGTGGGTGTCCTTGACCAGGATCCCCTCGCGCATGAGCCGGGCGCTGACCTCGCGTCCGGTGCCGATCGCCGGGTCGACGTCGACGCCCGCCCACAGCCCGCGCGCGCGGAAGCCGACGACGCCCTTGCCGACGAGCCCGGCCAGACCGTCCCGCAGCAGCACGCCGAGATCGGTGGCCCGCTGCTGGAACTCACCCGTCTCCAGCAGCTCGACCACCGCCGTGCCGACCGCGGCCGCCAGCGGGTTGCCGCCGAACGTCGAACCGTGCTCGCCGGGCCGCAGCACCCCGAGCACGTCCCGCCCGGCCACGACCGCGGACACCGGCACGATGCCACCGCCCAGCGCCTTGCCGAGGAGCAGTACGTCGGGGACGACCGACTCGTGCTCGACGGCCAGCGTCCGACCCGTGCGCCCGAGGCCCGACTGGATCTCGTCGGCGATGAACAAGCAGCCCTTGCGCCGGGTCAGTTCGCGTACGCCGGTGAGGTAGCCCGCATCCGGGATGATCACGCCGGCCTCGCCCTGGATCGGCTCCAGGAGCACGGCCGCCGTCGTCTCGTCGACCGCCGCCTCCAGGGCCGCCAGGTCGTTGTACGGCACGATCCGGAAGCCAGGCGTGAACGGGCCGAAGCCCGCCCGTGCCGTCTCGTCCGTGGAGAAGCTGACGATCGTCGTCGTACGCCCGTGGAAGTTCTCCGCGGCGACCACGATCGTGGCCTGGTCGGCGGGGACGCCCTTGACCTCGTACGCCCACTTGCGGGCCACCTTGATGCCGGACTCGACCGCCTCGGCGCCGGTGTTCATCGGCAGGACCATGTCGAGGCCGGTCAACTCGGCCAGCCGCTCGGCGAATTCGGCGAGCCTGTCGTTGTGGAAGGCGCGCGAGGTGAGGGTCAGCCGGTCCAGCTGGCGGTGGGCCGCCTCGATCAACGCGGGGTGGCGGTGGCCGAAGTTGAGGGCCGAGTAGCCCGCGAGCATGTCGAGGTAGCGCTTGCCCTCGACGTCCTCGACCCAGGTGCCCTCGGCGCGGGCGACCACCACGGGCAGCGGGTGGTAGTTGTGCGCGAGGACGGGCTCCTCGGCGCGGATCAGGTCGGCGGAGGTACGGGCGGGGGCGGGCACGTCTGCGGTGGTGGTCATGAACGGATCTCCTGAGTGCAGCACTTGATGCCGCCGCCGGCCTTGCGGAACTCGGACAGGTCGACGGGTACGGGGACATAGCCGCGGTCGGTGAGCGCGGCGGCGAGGGCCTCGGCCTGCGGGGCGATGAAGACATGACGGCCGTCGGAGACGGAGTTCAAGCCGAACGCCATCGCGTCCTCGGCCGTGGCGAGCACGGCGTCCGGGTACAGCCGCGCCAGCACCTCGCGGCTGCCGGGTGAGAACGCCTCCGGGTAGTACGCGATGTTGTTCGCGGCCCCGTCGTCGAGCACGAACAGCGCGGTGTCCAGGTGGTAGAAGCGCGGGTCCACCAGGGTCAGGCTGATCACCGGGTGGCCGAAGAACTCCTGCACCTCTCGGTGGGCCTCGCGGGTGGTGCGGAAGCCGGTGCCGGCCAGCAGGTACCGGCCCGTCCAGACGAGGTCGCCCTCGCCCTCGCAGACGGACTCGGGGCGGTGCACGTCGAAGCCCGCCGACTTGAACCAGGTGTCGTAGTGCGTGGACTCCCCGCGCCGCTCGGGCGCGTGGAAGAGGGAGCCGAAGACCCGGCCGTCCACCACGACCGCCGAGTTCGCGGCGAAGACCATGTCGGGCAGGCCGACGACCGGCTCCACGACGTCGACGTCGTGGCCGTGGGCCCGGTAGGCGCCCATCAGGGCGTGCCACTGCTCCCGGGCCAGGTCGACATCGACCTGGGCGTCGGGACGCATCCAGGGATTGATCGCGTACTGCACGGCGAAATGTCTGGGTTCACAGACGAGGAAGCGCCGCCGGCGCGGCACACGGGAGTCGGACACAGAGGGGTTCCTCCGCTTCCTTGATGACGAGTGAGGGTTGACACCAAGGTAAGAAGTGACGGAGCCGCGCGACAAGGAATGAAAGTTGCGTGTCTGCGCAGGAACAATGCGTCTTTGAGACCCTCGACGCAGCAACGCTGCGCACTCGGATGTTTATTCGGGAGCCGGATGGGTCGCGCCCGCTTCGGGGCTTTCCGGGATCAGATGGGACAGCACCATCACGCTGATCGTCTTCCGCACGAACGGCTCGGCGCGGATCCGCTCCAGCACCCCCTCGAAGTGCTCGACATCCCGCGCCCGCACGTGCAGCAGCGCGTCCGCGCCGCCCGTCACCGTCATCGCCGCGGTGATCTCCGGATGGTTGCGGACCACCTCCGCCAGCCGCCGGGGCGGGGCCGCGCCCTCGCAGTACACCTCGACGTACGCCTCCGTCAGCCAGCCCAGCGCCGACGGCTCCACCGTCGCCGTGAACGCGGTGATCACCCCGGTCTCGCGCAGCCGGTCCACCCGGCGCTTCACCGCCGTCGAGGACAGCCCGACCTCGGAGCCGATCTCGGCGAAACTGGTCCTGGAGTTCGCCATCAGGGCGTTGATGATCTTCCGGTCGAGCTCGTCGAACGGCGCGGGCCTGCTGTTCATGCCCGCACTGTATCCAGCGGGAACGTGCACGCCCGGCACATGTCCAGCCGTCCGGATTCCACCTACACTCCGGGTTCATGCTGCGCGCCCTCGCCGTCGACGACGAACGCCCCTCCCTGGAGGAGCTGCTCTATCTGCTGCACGCGGACCCGCGCATCGGCAGCGCGGAGGGCGCGGGCGACGCGACCGAGGCGCTGCGCCGGCTCAACCGCGCCCTGGAGTCCGGTCCCGGCGGGGCCGCGGCGATCGACGTCGTCTTCCTCGACATCCACATGCCCGGCCTCGACGGCCTCGACCTGGCCCGGCTGCTCACCGGGTTCGCGCAGCCGCCGCTGGTCGTGTTCGTCACCGCCCACGAGGACTTCGCCGTCCAGGCCTTCGACCTCAAGGCCGTCGACTACGTGCTCAAGCCGGTCCGCAAGGAACGGCTCGCGGAGGCGATCCGCCGGGCCGCCGAACTCACCGGCAGCTCCCCGCGCATCCCCGTGCACGAACCCGACCCCGACCACATACCCGTCGAACTCGGCGGCGTGACCCGCTTCGTGGCCGTCGACGACATCACCCACGTCGAGGCCCAGGGCGACTACGCCCGCCTGCACACCGACCGCGGCAGCCACCTCGTACGGATCCCGCTGTCCACCCTGGAGGAGCGCTGGCGGCTGCGCGGCTTCGTGCGCATCCACCGCCGCCACCTCGTCGCCCTGCGCCACGTCGGCGAACTCCGCCTGGACGCGGGCACGGTGAGCGTCCTGGTCGGCGACGAGGAGCTCCAGGTCAGCCGCCGCCACGCGCGCGAACTGCGCGACCTGCTGATGAGGAGGCCGTGACAGTGCCGAACCAGGACCCCGCCGAACGCCGCGTCACCGTCACCGGACCGCCCCGCCGCGTCCGGCGCGCCACCGGCTACTACCGCCCCCGCACCGAGATCGACGAGCAGACCACCCTCGGCCACACCTACGTCCGCTCCCTCATGCGCACCCAACTGCGCGCCGCCCTTGCCGTGTTCGCCGTCCTCGGACTCCTGATCGGCCCGCTGCCCCTGGTCTTCGCGGCCATGCCCGACGCCCACCGCCTCGAATGGGCCGTCCTCGGCTTCTGCCTCTACGCCCCGCTCGTCCTGCTCGCCCTCTGGTACGTCCGCCGCGCCGAGCGCAACGAACGGGACTTCGTGCGCCTGGTCGAGGACCGATGAGCACCCGACCCACCCGGACCGGGGACCGTACCGCCCGAGGACCGATACGCCGGTGAACTCCAGCTACGCCGTCACCGCCGTCGCCCTCGTCGTCGTCGCGACCGTCCTGGTCGGCGCCTTCGGCCTGCGCATCTCCCGCACCACCTCCGACTTCTACGTCGCCTCCCGCACCGTCGGCCCCCGCCTCAACGCGGCCGCCATCAGCGGCGAATACCTCTCCGCCGCCTCCTTCCTGGGCATCGCGGGCCTCGTCCTGGTCCAGGGCCCCGACATGCTCTGGTACCCCGTCGGCTACACCGCCGGATACCTGGTCCTGCTCCTCTTTGTCGCCGCTCCACTCCGCCGCTCCGGCGCTTACACCCTCCCCGACTTCGCCGAGGCCCGGCTCGCCTCGCAGAACGTGCGCCGCCTCGCGGGCGCCTTCGTCGTCGGCGTCGGCTGGCTCTATCTGCTGCCCCAACTCCAGGGAGCCGGGCTGACGCTGGCAGTGCTGACCGGTGCCCCGGACCTGCTGGGCGGCGGGATCGTCGCGGTCGTCGTGGTCGCGACCGTCGCCGCCGGCGGCATGCGCAGCATCACCTTCGTGCAGGCCTTCCAGTACTGGCTCAAGCTCACCGCCCTGCTGGTGCCCGCGCTCTTCCTGGCCCTCGCCTGGCAGGGCGACGGCTCGCCCCGGCACGCCTTCGAGGAACCGGCCACCTTCCGTCAGCAGCGCGTGGTCACCGTCGACGACAGCCTCGACCTCACCCTCGACCGACCGCTCACCGTCACGGTCGACGGCAGAGTGGACGGCCGCGTCCACGACGACCAGAGAGTCCAACTCGCCGCCGGTACACACCACATCGAGCACGGCACCCGCCTGACCTTCGCCAAGGGCTCCGCCGTCCCCGCCGCCGACCGGGGCAGCAGCAACGGCATGTCGACCTCGCTGGAGGCCAGCCGTGAGGAACGCCCGCTGTACGCCACGTACGGACTGATCCTCGCCACCTTCCTCGGCACGATGGGCCTGCCGCACGTGGTCGTCCGCTTCTACACCAGCCCGCACGGAGTCGCCGCCCGCCGCACCACGGTGGCCGTCCTCGGCCTGATCGGCGCCTTCTACCTGCTGCCGCCGGTCTACGGCGCCCTGGGCCGCATCTACACCCCCGAACTCGGCCTCACCGGCGACGCGGACGCCGCCGTCCTGCTGCTGCCCGACCGGATGATCGGCGGCACCGGCGGCGACCTGCTCGGCGCGCTGGTGGCGGGCGGGGCGTTCGCCGCGTTCCTGTCCACGGCGTCCGGGCTGACCATGGCCGTCGCGGGCGTGCTCACCCAGGACGTCCTGCCGGCGCGTGGCGTACGGCACTTCAGGCTCGGCACCGTGCTCGCCATGGCCGTGCCGCTGGCCGCGAGCGTCCTGGTCGGCGGGCTGCCGGTGGCCGACGCGGTCGGCCTCGCCTTCGCCGTGTCCGCGTCGTCCTTCTGCCCGCTGCTCGTCCTCGGCATCTGGTGGCGCCGGCTGACCCCGCCGGGCGCCGCCGCCGGCATGGTGATCGGCGGGGGCGGCGCGTTCGTCGCCGTGGCCGCCACCATGGCGGGCTTCCCCGGCACCGGCCCGCTGCACGCGCTGCTCGCCTGGCCCGCCCTCTGGTCGGTGCCGCTCGGTTTCCTCACCATGGTGCTGGTGTCGTTGGCGACCCCGGGGCGGGTGCCGACCGGGACCGCAGCGATCCTGGCCCGCTTCCATCTGCCGGAGGAACTGCGCGCGGAGGTGAAGGCATGAGCGGCTTCCTGGCAGGGCTGTGCGTGGCCGTACTGCCGCTGCTGGCCGCCGGGTTCTGGTTCGGACGGCGCACGGCACGCCCGCAGAACCTCGGCGGACTCGGCACCCCCGTCGAGCACGCCACCTTCCAGACCCTGCACACCGCCTCCCTCGCCGCGCCCCCTTTGCGGGCGGGCCTGACCGAGGAGACCGCCCGCAAGTCGGCGCGCAGACTGCGCTCGCTGCTTGGCACGGACGCGCTGTGCCTCACCGACCAGAAGGAGGTCCTGGTCTGGGACGGGGTCGGCGCCCACCACCGCACCGAGATCATGGACCGCCTCGCCGGCGCCCTGGAGACCGGCCGCGGCGAGGCCTTCCGGCTCTCCTGCGAGACCCCCGACTGCCCGGTGCGCTGGGCGGTCGTCGCCCCACTGACCGTCGACGACCGGGTGCACGGCACGCTCGTCGCCTGCGCCCCGCGCGAGTCCGCCGTCCTGGTCCGGGCGGCCGGCGAGGTCGCCCGCTGGGTCAGCGTCCAGCTGGAGTTGGCGGATCTGGACCAGTCCCGCACCCGGCTGATCGAGGCCGAGATCAAGGCACTTCGCGCCCAGATCTCCCCGCACTTCATCTTCAACTCGCTCGCGGTGATCGCCTCGTTCGTCCGCACCGACCCCGAGCGCGCCCGCGAACTCCTCCTCGAATTCGCCGACTTCACCCGCTACTCGTTCCGCAGGCACGGCGACTTCACCACCCTCGCGGAGGAACTGCACGCCATCGACCACTACTTGGCGCTGGTGCGGGCACGCTTCGGCGACCGCCTCTCCGTCACCCTGCAGATCGCCCCCGAGGTGCTGCCGGTCGCCCTGCCCTTCCTCTGCCTCCAGCCACTGGTGGAGAACGCGGTCAAGCACGGCCTGGAGGGCAACACGGTGACCGCGGGCGGCAAGAGCCACATCACCATCACCGCGCAGGACACCGGCGCCGAGGCGCTCGTCGTCATCGAGGACGACGGCGTCGGCATGGACCCCGTCCTGCTGCGCCGCATCCTCGCCGGCGAGGTCAGCCCCTCCGGCGGCATCGGTCTGTCCAACGTCGACGACCGGCTCCGCCAGGTCTACGGCGACGAGTACGGGCTCGTCATCGAGACGGCGGTCGGCGCCGGCATGAAGGTCACGGCACGGCTGCCCAAGTACCAGCCCGGAGTCCACTCGGCGGGGCGCCTGACCACCGAGTGAGGTTCGGATGCCGAGGACAGCCGCCCTCCCGAGTACCCCTCAGGCGCTGCGCGTGGCCACCATCCCCAGCGTGAGCAACCCGAGCACGACCCAGCCGAACCACAGCCAGCCGTTGCTGCCGAGCGCCACCGTGTAGGCCGTCACCGCGACGAGACCTCCGACGGTGAGCACCCCCATCGCCTTGGTAGAGCCGTCCGTAGAACCGGGCATCGCGACACCCTCCTCATGGTTCGTCCCCCTCCATGGTGCCCCCGTTCTGCCTCCGGACGGTGCACACGACGAAATGTGTGCCCGATTTCCAGGGCCCCTCGCTGGTCCAGGACCCGGCCGTGTAGACGGAGGGATCGAAGCCGTAGTCCCCTGGCGGCACGTCCTTCGCGCACGCCGCGTCCGATTCCGTCCGTGCCTCCGTGAGGGTGACGTCGGAGCCGAGCCGGGTGAAACCGAGCACCTGCTCGTCGTACGCGCCCGTGCAGGAGACCAGCTGGGTGTCCCGGTTCGTCCGAGTCTTGAGACAGTCCCTGCGCTGCATGTTCGTGGTGTCGGTGAAGGACGAGCCGAGCTTGCGGTGCGCGCCGAGGGGGCCGTAGACCGGCCCGTGCGCGCCGAGCACCAGACAGGCCGTACGGCGCCCGGCGGCCTGGAAACCGGCCGCGCTCGGCACCACCGCGACCGCACGGACGTCCGCGAGCCGCTCCCGGAACTCCCGCGTCCGCTCCTCGCAGCGGGCCGCACCGGTCTGCCGGGCCTCGTCCGCCGACCCCGCCGGCGCGAACGCCATCACCTGTCCGTCGGGCGCGCCTCCGACACAGCCTCCGTCCAGCCGCAGCCGGGGCGTGCCCTGGAAGCGCTCCCCGGACCAGTCGGCGAGCACGCAGTCGCCGTCCTTCAGCGGCTTCACCAGCCCCACGCCCGAGCCGTAGGGCGGCGCCGACGCCGTCGTGTCCTCGGTGGACGACCGGTGGGCCATGGCGTACCAGACCCCGCCCAGGGCCAGCACCAGGCCGAGAGCGACGGCGATGACGGCACGCAGGACGCGCGGGACCTCGCGGCGGTGCCGGGCGGGCGACGACCCGGCCGAGGGCACGGGGGCAGGACCGAAGCCCCGCACGCCGGGCGCGGGCGGCGGAGGGGGCGGGGCCGCACCCGCCCACGGCGGCTGCGAGCCGAGGTCCGTCTGGGTACGGGCGTACGGCTCGGCCTGGGGCGTGACGATCCCCGACAGCGCCGCCTCCGCCTCCGCCGCGGACAACCGCTCCGCCGGATCCTTCGCGAGCAGAGCGGCCAGTACGGGACCCAGCGCGCCGGCGCGCACGGCGGGCCGCGGCTCCTCCATGACCACCGCGGTCACCTGCGCCAGATGCGACTCCCGCTCGAAGGGCCCTTGACCCTCGACGGCGTGGTAGAGCGTGCAGCCCAGCGAGAACAGGTCGGCGGCCGCGGTAGGAGGCCCTCCGGTGGCCCGTTCAGGCGCCAGATAGCCCGACGTCCCCACCAGCACGGACGCCATCGTGTAGCGGGTCTCGCCGCCCGCGGGCCGTACCGAGATGCCGTAGTCGGTCAGCAGCACCCGGCCGTACGGCGCCCCGCCGCGGTCCGGCGCGAGCAGGATGTTCGCCGGCTTCACGTCCCGGTGCATGA
The DNA here is from genome assembly GCF_053599215.1 of Streptomyces sp. NPDC001002. Classification (NCBI taxonomy): domain Bacteria; kingdom Bacillati; phylum Actinomycetota; class Actinomycetes; order Kitasatosporales; family Streptomycetaceae; genus Streptomyces; species Streptomyces sp. NPDC001002. The sequence goes on from NZ_JBSFLV010000076.1 coordinate 13,661, forward strand.
CGCCCCGCTCGTGCCCGGCCGTCAGCGCGTCCAGCACGGCGAGCCCGACCCGGGCGGCCTCCGCGGGCGCGAGGGGGCCCCGCTGGTCGACCAGGTCACGCAGGTCCACCGCGCCCGCCACGTACTCCATGACGATCCACGGCAGACCCTCGTGCTCCAGCACGTCGTGCACCGTCAGCACATTCGGATGACCCCGCAGCCCGGCCGCGTGCCGGGCCTCCGCGCGGGCCCTGGCCACCCGGGACTCCCGTTCCTCGCCGACCGGGTCCTGGTCCCGGAACACGATCTCCTTCAGCGCCACCTCGCAGACGAGTCTCTGGTCGTGGGCGAGCCACACATGACCCATGCCCCCGCCGCCCAACTGGTGCAGCAGCAGGTAGCGGCCGGCGATGACCCGGCCCACTCCCGACGTCGACGATCCTGAAGGCATCCGGTGACTCCCCCCGGGGTCTGCGGTGCGCTAGGCGCTCGCGCTCGAAGCGGGCCCGGACGACCCGGGCTCACTCGTGCCGGGCGCGCTGGTGGTGACCGGGTCACTGGGCGGCGGTGGCGCGCTGGTGGTGACCGGGTCGCTCGGCGGTGGCGGGGCGCTCGTCGTGACCGGATCGCTCGGCGGTGGCGGCGGTGGCGGCGGCGGTGCGCTGGTGGTCACCGGGTCGTCGGGCGGCGGTGGACTCGGCGGGTCGGGAGGCGGAGCGACGGTCGTCGTCGGCGGAGAGCTGTCCGGCGCCTTCGAACTCGGCGGCGGGCTCGACGTGGACGGACCGCTCGACGTGGGCGGCCCGCTCGACGGCGGGGTGGACGACGAGCCGGTGCCGCTGCCCGAGGGCGACGACGGTGGCGTCTTGGACGACGGGTCGGAGACCGACGGCGGGGGAGGCGTCGAGCCCCCGCCCGGCGTGCCGCCGCCGCTGTCGGACGTACCGCCGCTGGACGTGCCGCTGTCCGACGCACTCCCGCCGACCGCCGTGAGCGTCACGTACTGCCCGAACCGCAGCTCCGTCCCGGCCGGCGGATCGGACGCCGTCACGCGCGCGTCGGCGGCTGGCGCCTGCTTGCCGCCGTACCCCGTCGCGAGGCCCGTGTCGGCCAGCCGCAGGCTCGCCTCCCCGAAGGTCGTACCGGCGAGGACGGGCACCGCGCGCAGCTCGCGGGTGTCGAAGGTCGAGTCGGCCTTGCCCGTCGTGCCAACCGGTCGGCTGATGCCCGTGTCGGGGTCGTCGACGTCGACGAGGGCGAGCTTCGCCAGCTTCCGGGGCGCGGGCCGCACCGCCACCACGGACGAACGCTCGTACCCCTGCCACTTCTTGTTGCCGTCGTCGAACGTGACCGAGATCCGGCTGGTGTCACCCTCGAAGGGCCGCAACGGATTTCCGCACGAGCACTTCACGGCCGGCAGTCCCTGCTGGTCCACGAGAATCGCGATTCCCGCCTGGAGCAGCGAATTGAAGGGAACAGCCTTTCCCTTTTTGTAGTCGTGGTTCTTCACGAGCGTGTCGTGACGCAGGAGAACAGGTGTGAGCCGGTCCAGATAATCCGGGATCTCGGCCGTGGTGAGGTCGAGTGCGGTTGCCCACGCCTGAGCCTTCTGCTTGTTCCTGGGATCCGTGAGAAACGCCTTCAGCTTGGCGACGTCACAGAGCGTCGGCTCGCGCGTCCCGCCGTACAGCCCGGGCGTGTCCCCTTGCTGCAGGCTGCCCTGCACGGCCTGCGAGCGGACCGTGGCGTCGTCCTTGCCGAGGCCGCTGTCCTCGTCGAAAAAGGGTGCGAGAGAAGGCACTCCCGCGGCCACTGCTTTCACTCTGGTCAGGGGCGTACCGGTGTCACAACTGCCGAGTACCAGTACGCAGACCAATAGGACGGCGATCCTCCGAACTAACATGAGTGCGCGCTTTGTCATTACCGCTCCCCCTGGCGGTTCCCCCAATGCGCTTCATGCTACTGAATGCTTCAGAAAGACGAAGCCTTCAACGCCCGCGTGCGTTCAATGAGGCCAAATAGGCGTTGTATGCCTCGAGTTCCTTGTCGCCGTCACGGTCGGCGGCGCGGTCCGAGCGCCGGGCCTGGCGCTGTTCGGAGCGGTACCACTGGAAGAGCAGGGCGAGCAGCACCAGGACGGACGGCACCTCGCTGAACGCCCAGGCGATCCCGCCGGCCGCGGTCTGGTCGGAGAGCGCCTCGATGCCGAGCGAGGCGGGCGGGTTCTTGAACGTCGAGACCATCGGCTCCGACGCCATCATCAGCGCGATGCCGAAGAACGCGTGGAACGGCATGCCCGCGAACAGCTCCAGCATCCGCATCAGATAGCCCGGCCGCTGCGGGCCCGGGTCCACGCCGATGATCGGCCAGAAGAAGACGATGCCCACGGCCAGGAAGTGCACCATCATCGCGATGTGCCCCGTCTTCGACCCCATCAGGAAGTCGAACAGCGGCGTGAAGTACAGCCCGTACAGGCTCGCGATGAACAGCGGGATGGTGAACGCCGGATGCGTGATGATCCGCATGTACCGGCTGTGCAGCACCATCAACAGCAGCTCGCGCGGCCCCTTGCGGCCCTTCCCGGTGGTCGGCAGCGCGCGCAGGGCGAGCGTGACGGGGGCGCCCAGCAGGATCAGGATCGGCGACAGCATGCTGATGATCATGTGCTGCACCATGTGCACGCTGAACATCACCATGCCGTAGTCGTTCAGCCCGGTGCACATCACCAGCATGATGGTGAGCACTCCGATGACGTACGAGATGGTCCGCCCCACGGGCCAGGCGTCCCCGCGCCTGTGCAGCCGCACAACCCCCCACGCGTACAGCCCGAGTCCGAGCAGACAGGCGATCAGGAAGAACGGGTCGGCGGACCACGCGAGCCCCCGCCCCAGCGTGAACGGCGGCAGATCCATGGTCATGCCGTGCCCGCTGTGTCCCATCCAACGGCTCCTGATTCGAGGGGGTTGTGCAAGTCTGTCCGGACCAGGGTATGACTCACCCCGGCCACCTCTGTGGCCGGGGTGAGGGTGGTCCGAACGTCAGAGCACGCACTCCGCCTCGTCGTACCGATCGGCGGGCACCGTCTTCAGCGTCTCGACCGCCTCGGCCAGGGACACCATCACGATGTCCGTCCCGCGAAGCGCCGTCATCTTCCCGAACTCGCCCCGGTGCACGGCCTCCACCGCATGCCACCCGAACCGGGTCGCCAGCACCCGGTCGTACGCGGTGGGCGTACCCCCGCGCTGGACGTGCCCGAGTATCACCGGACGGGCCTCCTTGCCGAGCCGTTCCTCCAGCTCGATGGAGAGCTGCCGCGCGATCCCCGCGAAGCGCTCGTGCCCGTAGACGTCCTTCTTGCCCTCGTCGAAGTCCATGGACCCGGCCTTCGGCTTGGCCCCCTCGGCGGCGACCACTATCGCGAACCGCTTGCCCGCCTCGAACCGCTCGCCGACCCGCGCGGCCAACTCCTCGATGTCGAAGGGCCGTTCCGGTACGACGATGGCGTGCGCGCCGGCCGCCATGCCGGAGTGCAGCGCGATCCAGCCGGTGTGGCGGCCCATGACCTCCACGACCAGCACGCGCTGATGGGACTCGGCGGTGGTCTTCAGCCGGTCCAGCGCCTCCGTGGCGACACCGACGGCCGTGTCGAAACCGAAGGTGACGTCGGTGACAGCGATGTCGTTGTCGATGGTCTTCGGGACGCCGACGATCGGCAGGCCGGCGTCGTACATCAGCTTGGCCGCCTTCAGCGTGCCCTCGCCGCCGATCGGGATGATCGCGTCGAGACCGAGCTCCTCGACATGCCCCTTGGCCCGCGCCACGCCGTCCCGCAGATGCGAGGGCTGGACCCGGGAGGAGCCGAGGATCGTGCCGCCGCGAGCGAGGATGCCGCTCACCGCGTCGAGGTCGAGCTTGAGGTAGTCGCACTCCAGGAGGCCCTTCCAGCCGTCCCGGAAGCCGATGACCTCGTCACCGTGGTCGGCCACGGCGCGGTGCACGACGGACCGGATGACGGCGTTCAGGCCGGGGCAGTCGCCACCGGACGTGAGGACACCAATGCGCATAGCCCGAAAGAACCTTCTCAACCGTGGAACGAGGCGGGACCGGACCACGTCGTCCGGCTCGAACCCCGCCACCCTAACGGCAGGAGGGGGCGGGGCAGCACCGTGCGTCCGCCTGCTGGACGACCCCGCTCACCTGTGCGGACGCGGTGTCAGACGGGCTGGTTACGAGCAGTCGGCGACGAGGTGTCAGGCAGGCTGCCGCGTACCTTTCATCACGCAGGCTGCTGCGCAGATGCGATGCGCTCGTTGCGGAGCGCCTCGTACCAGCGGTCGTCCGTCGGCGGCAGCGCGTTCACGTCGAGCGCGAGCTTCAGCAGGTGGTCGGCGATGAGCGGATTGCGCGCCAGCACCGGGCCGTGCATGTACGTACCGAAGACCGTGTCGTTGTACGCGCCCTCCGTGCCGTCGCCCGTGCCGTTGCCGTTGCCGAGGCGGACCTGGGCGAACGGGCGGGCCGTGGGGCCGAGGTGGGTGACGCCCTGGTGGTTCTCGAAGCCGGTCAGCGGGGGCAGGCCAAGCCGCGGGTCGATGTCGCCGAGGACGTCCCCGACGCACCGCGCGCCCTCGCCGCGCACCGAGACCACGTCGAGCAGGCCGAGGCCGGGCTCGCGCTGGCCGAGGTCGTTGATGAACTCGTGGCCGAGGATCTGGTAGCCGGCGCAGACGGAGAAGACGATCGCGCCGTTCTCCACGGCCCGGTGCAGTCCGCCGTCCCGGCGCAGCCGCTCGGCCGCCAGCCGCTGCGGCCGGTCCTCGCCGCCGCCGATCAGGTAGATGTCGCCCGAGGTCGGGATGGGCTGGTCGCTGCGCACGTCGAGGCGCGCCACGTCGAGGCGGCGCTGCCGGGCCCGGCGCTCGACGACCAGGACGTTGCCCTGGTCGCCGTAGGTGCTCAGCAGGTCGGGGTAGATCCACACGACCCGCAGGCTGTTGTCGCTCACAAAAGTCCCCTGAGTGTCAGTTGCCGACGCGGCGGCGCAGATCCTGGAACGCGGTGTAGTTCGCGATGACCTCGATGCGGCCGGGCGGGCACTGCTGCACCGCCTGGTCGAGGTTGTCGCAGACCTGGAAGTGCTGGTTGGCGACCTCCAGGCGGACGGCGAGGTCGAGCTTGCGGTCGCCGACGACGCAGATCGGGTGGCCGCTGAGGCGGGTGTAGTCGACGTCCCACAGCCAGGAGGTGTCGGTGCCGTCGGCGCCCCGCGCGTTCACGGAGAGGATCACCGGGGTGGGTGGCGGATCGATCAGGCTGAACGTTTCGAGCCAGCCCGCCGGGTTCTTGGCGAGCAGCAGCCGCAGGTCGCGCTGCTGGAACTGCACGACGTCGTAGCGGCCGGCCACGGCCTGCACCTGGTACATGCGCTCCAGGGCGACCTGCGGCGGTACGCCGAACACCGCGGCGACGGCCGCGGAGGAGGCCGCGTTGGCCTTGTTGGCGCGGCCGGGCAGCTGGAGGTGGATCGGCCAGGCGGAGCCGTGCGGGTCGAGCACGTGGTCGCCGGAGAGCGCCCAACTCGGCGTGGGGCGGCGGAAACCGCACTCGCCGCAGAACCAGTCGTCGCCGGGCCGCTGCATCACACCGCCGCAGGACGGGCAGGACCAGGCGTCGTCCTTCCACATCTGACCGGCGGCGACCCAGATCACGTTCGGTGAGGAGGAGGCGGCCCACACGACCAGCGGGTCGTCGGCGTTGGCGACGACGACGGCCTTGGAACCCGCAAGCCCCTCACGCCAGTTCTCGGCGAGCATGCGGGTCTCGGCGGCACGGTCGAGCTGGTCGCGGGAGAGGTTGAGGAGCGCGATGCACTTGGGGTCGGTGTCCCGGGCCACCCCGGCCAGGTACTTCTCGTCGACCTCGATGACGCCGTAGCGCGCGTCCGAGCCGCCCGCGAGGGCCGAGGTGATGCCGGCCGGCATGTTCGCGCCGAGCGCGTTGGACACGACCGGTCCCGCGGCGCCGAGGGCTTCCGCGATCAGCCGGGTGGTCGTGGTCTTGCCGTTGGTCGCCGAGACGAGGACGACGTCCAGGCTCTGGGCGAGCCTGGCCAGGAGGTCGGGGTCCAGTTTGAGCGCGACCCGGCCACCGATCACCGATCCGCTGCCGCGGCCTGCGGCACGCGACGCCGCAGCGACCGCCTTGCCGGCGGTCACGGCGATCTTGGCCCGCGGCGAAAGCGGGTCCGAGTTGCCTGACATCAGTTCCCGATCCTCCTTGCGTACGCGCCGCGCCTCTGCCTGACGGCAACGTGGTGGTGGCCAGCCTATCGAGATCCATTCGCACTCCCGAATCGCCGTACCCTTGCGGCCATGCGAAACGGCTCCATTCCGGGCACCCGCGGGCGCGTCCGGCCCCTCACGCTGTTCGGCGACACCCCGTTGCACACGCCCTGCCGCGAGGTCACCGACTTCGGCCCCGAACTCGCGAGCCTCGTCGAGGACTTGTTCGCGACGATGTACGCGGCACAGGGCGTGGGCCTCGCCGCGAACCAGGTGGGGGAGTCCCTGCGGGTCTTCGTCTACGACTGCCCGGACGACGACGAGGTGCGCCACCTGGGCCACCTCGTCAACCCGCGCCTGGTCGAGGCCGACGGAGTGTCGCTCCGCGGCCCGGAGGGCTGCCTGTCCCTGCCGGGGCTTGAGGCGGGGACGGAGCGCTACGACCACGCGGTGGTCGAGGGGTTCACGGTCACGGGCGAGCCGGTGACCGTGAGCGGGACGGGGTTCTTCGCACGCTGCCTCCAGCACGAATGCGACCACTTGGAGGGACGGGTCTACGTCGACCACCTCACGGGATGGCGCAGACGCAAGGTGCTCAGGCAGGAGGCGAAGGCCTCCTGGAGCCGCCGGAATCACCCGGATCGGACCGGGAGCGTCCCGAACTAGAAGCCGGGGCCGCCGACCTTGTCCCCTGCCGCGGCCAGCCTGCCCCACAAGAGGTCGGCCAGGCTGCGTACCAACTCCGCGCGTTCGCACGGGCGTTCGCCAAGCCACCAGTCGCCGGCCGCGTGCATCATGCCGACGATGCCATGTCCCCACACCCGCGCCAGCTGGTGGCTGTTCGGTCCGAGGTCCACCCGCTCCTCGATGACCTGCGCCAGCTCCTCGCCCATGCGGCGCAGCAGGGGGATCGCGTGCTTGCCGACGTCGAAGCCGGTGTCGCTCGTCTGACCGCCCTCCGCGGGATGCATGAGGAAGCGGTACACCTGCGGGCGGGCCTCGATCGCCGCGAGGTAGGTGTCCAGCGTGGCCTCGACCCGTTCCCGACGTTCCGCGGGCGCGTCCAGGGCCGCCCGCAGGGAGGCGAGAAGGGCGTCGGTGTGCCGGGTGGCGAGGGCGGCGTAGAGTCCGCTCTTGTCGCCGAAGTGGCGGTACAGAATGGGCTTGGTGATGCCCGCCTCGGCGGCGATCGCGTTCATCGAGGCCTGCGGCCCGTCGCGCAGCACCACTCTGTCGGCGGCCTCCAACAGCTCGCGCCGGCGGCGGTCCGCCGAGCGCTGCTGATCGGTCCGCTGCGTGGTGTCCATGAGCTCTCCCCACCCGTGCTGATTCGGTGACGCCTGCGCAAACTAACACCTGACCTCAGCCTGACATCGAACGGGCTGCCGAGGAGTCATCAGGAGTTGACTTTTCCTACTCATGGGTAACAAGCTAGTGTTACCGCTAGTAACATGCAGGTGTGCCGCCGCTGGAGGAGACATGGCCGAGTTCACCATGGAGCTCAACGACGAACAGAAGGAGGTCCGGGACTGGTTGCACGGCTTCGCCGCCGACGTCATCCGCCCCGCGGCCGCCGAATGGGACGAGCGTGAGGAGACTCCCTGGCCGGTCATCCAAGAGGCCGCCAAGGTGGGCATCTACTCCCTCGACTTCTACGCCCAGCAGTACTTCGACCCCACCGGCCTCGGCATACCGATGGCCATGGAGGAGCTGTTCTGGGGCGACGCGGGCATAGCCCTCTCCATAGTCGGCACCGGCCTCGCCGCCGTGGGCGTCCTCGCCAACGGCACCGAGGAGCAGATCGGCACCTGGATCCCCCAGATGTACGGCGACGCCAACGACGTCAAGGTCGCCGCCTTCTGCTCCTCCGAGCCCGACGCCGGCTCCGACGTGGCCTCCATGCGCACGCGTGCCGTGTACGACGAGGCGAACGACGAGTGGATCCTCAACGGCACGAAGACCTGGGCGACCAACGGCGGCATCGCCAACGTCCACGTCGTCGTCGCGGTCGTCGACCCCGAGCTGGGCTCCAAGGGCCACGCGTCCTTCATCGTCCCGCCCGGCACTCCCGGTCTCTCGCAGGGCCAGAAGTTCAAGAAGCACGGGATTCGTGCCTCGCACACCGCCGAGGTCGTGCTTGAGGACGCCCGTGTTCCCGGTTCCTGTCTGCTCGGCGGCAAGGAGAAGCTCGACGAGCGCCTCGCCCGTGCCCGGGAGCGGGCCAAGAAGGCGGGGGAGCGGGTGAAGAACGCGGCGATGGCCACGTTCGAGGCTTCGCGGCCGGCGGTGGCGGCGATGGCGGTCGGTACTGCTCGGGCTGCTTACGAGGTGGCCCTCGAATACGCGACGACGCGTGAGCAGTTCGGGCGGCCCATCATCGACAACCAGGGTGTGGCCTTCCAGTTGGCCGACATGCGGACGTCCATCGACGCGGCCCGGCTGTTGACGTGGCGGGCCTCCTGGATGGCGATCAGCGGGAAGAAGTTCACCGCGGCCGAGGGGTCGATGTCGAAGTTGTTCGCCAGTGAGACGGCGAAGAAGGTCACCGCCCAGGCGATCCAGATACTGGGCGGCAACGGTTACACCAGGGAGTACCCGGTGGAGCGGATGCATCGGGATGCGGCGATCTACACGATCTTCGAGGGTACGAGTGAGATCCAACGACTGGTGATAGCCCGTACGTTGTCGGGCATGCCCATCCGCTAGCGGCTAACGATGTCGAAGCGGCGTCAGCTGCTCGATGTCGTACCTCGCCCGGAGTTCCTCGATCGCCGCATGGTCCGGAGGACCCCCGCTGCCCAGGATCTCCAGCAGTTCCTCGAAGTAGCGCTCGTGGTCCGGTGGCGGGGACGCCTGGAAGAACATTCTCGCCGGGGTGTCCGTCGGGTTGGCGAACGCGTGCGGACATCCGGGGGGTACGGCGATGAGCGTGCCCGGAGTGGCTCGTACCACCCGGGTGCCCGAACTCGACTCCCAGCGCTGCCAGTTGTCCGGGGTTCGGATGCGCGGCTCGAAGGCCAGGACGTCCAGTTCGCCTTCGAGGACGTAGAACAACTCCTCGCTGCGGGTGTGGACGTGGGCGCCGACGTCGAAGCCCGGGGGGACCTCCACCTCGAAGGTGGAGGCCGTCCGGGAGTGCGTGCCGGTGACCTTGAACGTCACGCGCTGTGCCGGGGTTTGGACGATCCGGCCGTGCCCCGGCGGAACCAGCAGGCCCTCTGGCGCGGTCATCGGCGGCTCACCACGTCACCGGGAGGGACTCGGGGCCGCGGATCAACGCGCCCTTCTTGAAGGGCACTTGGTCCGGGGGTACGGCCAGCCGCAGGCCCGGCAAGCGGTCCATCAGCGCGTCGATCAGCAGCTCCGACTCCAGGCGGGCGAGCATGCCGCCGGGGCAGTAGTGCGGGCCGAAGCCGAAGGAGACGTGCGGGTTGGGGTTGCGGCCGAAGTCGATCTTCTCCGGGTCGGGGAAGACCTCCGGGTCGCGGTTGGCGGCCAGGTAGGAGACGTAGATCGGGTCGTCCTTGCGGATCCGTACGCCTCGGATCTCCACGTCCTCCATGGCGATGCGGGACAGGCCGACCGCGTTGCGGTGCGGGATGTAGCGCAGGAGTTCGTCGATGGCCTTGGGGCGGATCTCCGGCTCGGCGCGCAGGCGTTCGGCCAGGTCCGGGCGGGTCAGCAGCAGGTAGAACATCTGCCCGCTGTTGTTGGTGACCGCCTCGCCGCCGATCTGGAGGAGCACCGCGAGGCCGACGGCCTCGTCGAGCGTCACCTCGCCCCGGCCCACGGCGGCGCCGAGCAGCGAGGTGACGTCCTCGCCGGAGCTGCCCTCCCGCAGGCCGATGAGATCGCCGAAGTAGGCGCCCATCTCCTGCTTGGCCTGTTCGCTGACCTCCTTGCCGTGCGAGGAGGACAGGATCAGCTGGGTCCAGGTGTGCATGCCGTGCCGGTCGGCGGCCGGCACGCCCATCAGCTCGCAGATCACCGCGATGGGGAACGGGCTGAGGACGGTGGCCGTGAGGTCGCCGGGCGGGCCGTTCTCGATGAGTTCGTCGATGAGTTCGTCGAGCAGCACGCGCGATTTCTCGCGCACCCGCTCGACTCCCCTCGCCGTGAACGCGGCGGCGACCGAGCGGCGCAGCCGGGTGTGGTCGGGCGGGTCGAGGAAGCCGACCGCGCCGCGCTGCGGGATGAAGTGCGGGGCGAGCCGGGTGACCGGCTGGTCCATGACCGCCTCGCGGCTGAACCGGGGGTCGTTGGTCACCATGCGTACGTCGTCGTGGCGGGTGACCAGCCAGGCCCAGCCCTCGCCGTTGGGCAGCTGGATCCGGGTGACCGGGCCCTCGCGCATCAACTCGGCGAGCACGGGGTCGAAGTCGACCCCGGTCAGATCGCGCGCGGGCCAGTGCCGGATCGGCGGCAGGAAGGTCTCGGTGATCGTGTCGTCGCTCATGTCACGTCGTTTCGTCGTCCCGGTGCCAGCGGCCCAGGGCCATCTCGGCGGTGATGCCGGGTCCGAACCCGGCGAGCAGCCCGCGCGCCCGGTCCTGGGCACCGCCCTCGTCGAAGAGCCGGCGCAGCGCGTCCAGGACGACGGCGCTGGCGATGTTGCCGTACTCGGTGAGGGTGGCCCGGCTGAACCGGAAGGCGTGCGGGTCGACCTGCAGGAACTTGCTGAGGTCGTCGAGTATTCGGGGCCCGCCCGCGTGGACTATGTAGAAGTCCAGGTCAGCCGCGTCCCAGCCGTGCAGTCCCGCGAGATCCTGGAGCGCCGGTGCGAGGGGCTCCATGGTGGCCGGCACCCGCTTGTCCAGCAGGAAGTGGAAGCCGGTGGCCCGGACGTCGTACATGATCCACTCTTCGGTCTTGGGGATCAGGTACGAGCCGTTGCGCTCCAGCTCGATGCCCTCGCCGCCCCGTCCGCGCACCACGGCGGCGGCGATCCCGTCGCCGAACAGACCGTTGGACAGCAGGGAGCCGATGCCGAGGTCGGTGGGCTGATAGCACAGCGAGCAGAACTCGCAGGCCACGATGAGCGCGTTGGCCTGGGGGTAGGCCGTGCAGAAGTCGTGCGCGCGGTTGATCGCGGCGCCGCCGGCCGCGCAGCCCAGCTGGGCGATGGGGATCTGGCGGGTGGTGGCGTCGAAGGCCATCTCGTTGATCAGCCAGGCCGTGAGCGAGGGCATCATGAAGCCCGTGCACGAGACGTAGATGATCACGTCGATGTCGCTGGTGAGGAGCTCCGCGTCGTCGAGCGCCCGCTGCACCACCGACGGGACCCGGGCCTTGGCCTCGGCCACGTAGATCCGGTTGCGGTCCTCGAACCCGGGGTGCTTCAGGGTCTCCTCGATCGGCTGCACGATGTGCCGGGTACGTACGCCGGTGTTCTCGATCAGCCGGAGGGCCAGCGGCAGTTGGGGGTGGTCGGCGTGGCGGGAGCGTGCCAGCTCCAGCGTCTCCTCCATCGTGATGACGTGCTCCGGGACGGACACCGAGGGTCTGCACAAAGTCGCCATGAACCGTGCCTGCTTTCGCCGTCCGGAAGGCTTTCGGCCCCCCGGTCAGAAGGTGGTTCACCTCTGGGGGTGGTGCACCCACGATCACCCGTGGGGGCGACGTTCTCTCGGTGGACTACTCCAATTCAGGGACCCTGTGTAAAGGTCGGATCAGTAGCCGGACCCACACGGACGGATCCCCGATGACCGAGAACCCCCTGGTAGCGCTGATCGCGACCGGCACGGCCCCCGTGGAGACCCTCGCAACCCTTGCCCTGGAACAACAACGGGTGATCCCGGCCGACCGCCGCGCCTTCCTCCACCTGGCGCAACGCGCGAAGGCGCAGCCGGAGACCGCGGATTTCTTCAGGACGCTCGCGGAAGGAGAGGCGGAGGCGGCCCGGCGCCTGGATGCCTTCGCGACGGCTTGCGGCGTGAACGAGCCCCGCTCCCGCACATACGAGCCCCTATCGGGCTGCCAGTCCTACCCCGCCTACGTCGCCTGGCTGTCCCTCAACGCGGACCCCACGGACGCGCTCCTGGCCCTGACGTCCAACTTCGCGGAATGGGGCGCCTATTGCGCAACAATCGCCACGGCCCTACGCCGCCACTACGCCTTCACCGATGAAGCATGCGCCTTCTTCGACTTCTTCGCGGAACCGGCTCCGCCAGCCCCAAGGGCGGAGCCAACGGACGAGGAAGCGGTACGGCACTACAGTCGAGCACTTCAGCACTACGAGGCGATGTTCTGGGCAAGCCTCTTGGCGCAGGCTCAGGGCACTCCCTAGGGGCGCGGGGAACTGCGCGACCAGCCACACTCAACCCGCACCCGGCACCGCACAAGCACCCCTATGACGCGCCCCCGCTGCTGTGCGCAATGCAGGCCACATCAATCCGATCGGCCAGCTTCGCAAGCTCGATCGTCAGAGCGGCAACCGTGTCCTCGTCCAGGGACTCCTCCCCGGCCTCGACAAGATGCAGCCACCTCCCACCCACGGTCCGCAACAACTTGCTGACATCGGCGGCAGCCACCTGCAAGGTCCCGCGGTCGTCGACGATCAGAGGCAGAGTCACTTCGCGGTTCACAGACGGGATGGTAGCCGCGCAGCGTTCACGCTCCGTGCCAAACCGTCGTGATGTTGCAGAACTCCCGGATTCCGTGCCCGGACAGCTCACGCCCGTACCCGGACCGTTTCACCCCGCCGAAGGGGAACGCCGGATGCGACGCGGTCATGCCGTTGAAGAAGATCCCGCCCGCCTCCAGATCCCGTACGAACCGGTCCACCTCGGCGTCGTCCCGGGTCCAGACATTGGAACTCAGCCCGAACGGCGTGTCGTTGGCGATCAGCACGGCCTCGTCCAGGCCGTCGGCCCGATACAGCGTGGCCACCGGACCGAACGCCTCCTCCCGGTGGATCCGCATCTCGCGGTCGATGCCGGCCAGGACCGTCGGCGGATACCACCAGCCCTCCCGGTCCGGCCGCTCACCCCCGCACAGCACGGCCGCACCGCTGCGCCTGGCGTCGTCGACCAGTTCCTCCAGATCGGCCCGCCCCTGTTCCGTGGCGAGCGGTCCGATGTCCGTGCCCTCGTCCGTGGGGTCACCGACGGTGAGCGCCTTCATCCCGGCGACGAACCGCTCGGCGAACGCGTCGTACACGTCCGTGTGCACGATGAACCGCTTGGCGGCGATGCACGACTGCCCGTTGTTCTGCACGCGCGCGGTGACCGCGATCTTCGCGGCCCGGTCGATGTCGGCCGACGGCATGACGATGTACGGGTCGCTGCCGCCGAGTTCGAGCACCGTCTTCTTGATCATTTCGCCGGCGGTGGAGGCGACGGCCCGCCCGGCGGGTTCGCTGCCGGTGAGCGTGGCAGCCCGTACGCGCTCGTCGCGCAGGATCTCGTCGACCGCGCCGGAGCCGATGAGCAGCGTCTGGAAGCAGCCCTCCGGGAAGCCCGCCCGGTGGAAGAGGTCCTCCAGGTACAGGGCGGTCTGCGGGACGTTGGAGGCGTGCTTGAGGAGGCCGACGTTGCCCGCCATCAGCGCGGGTGCGGCGAAGCGGATCACCTGCCAGAGCGGGAAGTTCCAGGGCATGACGGCGAGGACCGGGCCCAGCGGCCGGTAGCGGACCAGGGCGCGGGATCCCCCGGAGTCCTTCACGTCGTGGTCCGCGGGCTCCTCGTCGGCCAGCAGACCCTCCGCGCGCTCGGCGTACCAGCGCATCGACTTGGCGCACTTCGCGGCCTCCGCGCGGGCCTGCTTGACCGGCTTGCCCATCTCGGTGGTCATGACCGCGCCGATGTCGGCCTGGTCCTCGTCGAGGAGTTCGGCGGCCCTGGTGAGCAGGCGGGCGCGTTCGGCGAACGTCGTCGTGCGATAGGTGCGGAACGTCGCCTCGGCGAGCCGGATCCGGCGCTCCACCTCCTCGTCGCCCATGGCTTCGTACGTCTTGAGCGTCTCGCCGTTCGCCGGATTCACCGTCGCGATGGGCATGGCTGACCTCCTGGGGGCGGGCTTGCTCCGACCTTCCCGCGCGGCGCCGGGCACCGCAACGTGTGGGCCGCTGTTCAGTCCGAGTGCTCCGCCAGCCGGTCGAGAAACGCGGCCTGCGCCTTGACGATCAGGGCCCTGGCCCGGTCCGGCGCGAACCACTCGACGCGGTCCAGCTCGGGGAACTCCCGCAGCTGCCCCGACTTCGGCGGCCACTCCATCCGGAACGTGCCCGGCTCGATCGTCGCCGGGTCCAGATCGGCCTCGATCGCCCACACCGTGACGATCTTGCCGTTCGTCTGCCGCACCTCACCGAGCGGCACCGCCTCCCCGTCGGGCGGCGCCAGCCCCAGCTCCTCCTGGAACTCGCGCCGGGCCGCGTCCCAGGCGGTCTCCTCCTCGGGCTCGTACTCACCCTTCGGGACGGACCAGGCGCCCGCGTCCCGCTTGGCGAAGAAGGGCCCGCCCATGTGACCGAGCAGCACCTCCAGACCTTGCCCGGTGCGCCGGTACAGCAGCAGACCCGCGCTGCGCTTCGGGCCGGTCACGGCTTCACCTCCGGGTGTGCGGCCAGCAGGGTCTCCACGGTGTCCGCCTCCTCCGGCCGCTTGTCCTCGCGGTAGCGGACCACGCGGGCGAAGCGGAGGGTGACGCCGGCCGGGTAGCGGGTCGACTTCTGCAGACCGTCGTAGGCGATCTCGACGACGAGTTCCGGGCGTACGGTCACCACCCAGCCGTTGTCCTCGACGGCCAGCTCCTGGAGGCGTTCCGTCTGCCAGGTGAGCATCGCGTCGGTCATGCCCTTGAAGGTCTTGCCGAGCATGGCGAAGGTGCCGTCCGGGTTGCGGGCGCCGAGGTGGAGGTTGGAGAGCTTGCCGGTGCGGCGGCCGTGGCCCCACTCGGCGGCCAGGACCACCAGGTCGAGGGTGTGTACGGGCTTCACCTTCAGCCAGGACGCGCCGCGCCGACCGGCGCTGTAGGGCGCGTCGAGGGCCTTGGCCACGACCCCCTCGTGGCCGCGCGCCAGGGTCTCGGCGAGGAACGCCTCCGCCGCCGCCGTGTCGTCCGGACCGGACACCAACGCGCGCCGCACCCGCATCGGCTCCGGCACCAGCCGGGCCAGCTCCGCGTGCCGCTCGACGAACGGCAGGTCGAGCAAGTCGCGGTCGTCGACAGAGAGTGCGTCGAAGAAGACGGGGGAGACCGGGACCTCGCGGGCGGCCGTCGCCACGTCCACACGGGAACCGACACGGCCCGCGGTCTCCTGGAAGGAACGCGGCCGGCCGTCCGCGTCGAACGCGATGACCTCGCCGTCCAGGATGAACCGCTCGCCTCTCAACTCCAGCGCGGCGGCCGTCACTTCGGGCAGGCGGTCGGTGATGTCGTCGAGGGTGCGGGTGTAGATCCGTACGGAGTCGCCGTCGCGGTGCACCTGTACGCGGATGCCGTCCAGCTTCTCCTCCACCGCGCACGTGCCCAGCTTCTCGACCGCCTCGGCGACCGAGGCGGCGGTGTGCGCGAGCATCGGCTGGACCGGGCGGCCGACGGTGAGGCGGAAGCGGTCCAGGGAGGCGGGGCCGTCGGAGAGGAGGGCCTGGGCCACCGGTTGCACGGAACCGGCGAGCATCACCGCTCGCCGTACGTCCGCCGGCGGGGCCTCGGTCGCCTGCGCGAGGCCTTCGACCGCCACCGCGTCCAGGGCGCCCTGCCGCACTTCGCCGGTGAGCAGTCCGAAGAGGAAGCGCTGCTCCTCCTCGGTGGCCGCGCCCATCAACTCACCGACCAGCCTGGCCCGTTCGGCCTGCGAGCCGGCGCCTGCGACCTTGCCGAGGTCGGTGAGACGGGCGTCCACCTCGCGGACGGTGAGGGTCGGTTCGGCGGCCGGGGCGACCTTGTTGCTCAGCACCTTCCAGCCGACGCCGAGCCGTCCCTGCGGGAGGCGTCCGGCGAGGTACGGGATCACGATCGGGACGTCGTCCGCCTCGGCGTCCCGGAACAGCTCCGCGAGCAGGGCGATCTTCCGGGATCGCGCCGAGGTGGCGGCGACCTCTTGGGACACGTGGGCCAGCCGGGCAAGGAGCATGCAGCCATGTTGCAACGGAGGCGGCGGCTCCACACCTGGGCGTGCACATCTGGGCGGTTACACCTGGACAGCCGAGTCGAGATCGGCGAAGAGCAGCTCTCCGTTGATCGCCGCGCCCGCTCGGTAGCCTCGGCTGGCCGCGTTGATCACCTGCTCCGCGAATCCGCTCGCGTTGCCCGCCGCCCACAAGCCGGGCACGGTCGTCAGGCCCCGCTCGTCGATCACCGGGTAGGTGCCGAAGGGGGTCTCCTGCATCTCGGCGCCCAGCCTGGCCAGCAGATCGGTCTGCGGGATCGCGCGCGGGGCGGTGAAGAGGACCGACCGGTCGTGGACCGTGCCGTTCGCCAGCTGGATGCCGGTCAACCGGTCGTCGGCCACCACCAGCCCGGCCACCTCACCCGGCACCACCTTGACCCCGGCCGCCGCCAGCCTGCGCAGGTCGTCGTCCGAGAGTGTGTCCTCGGCGATCTCGTGCAGGAACAGGGTCACGTCCTTCGACCACTGGGACACCATCAGCGCCTGGTGCACGCTCATCGGCGTGGTGGCCAGCACGCCGAACGCCTGGTCGCGTACCTCCCAGCCGTGGCAGTACGGGCAGTGCAGCACGTCACGGCCGTAGCGCTCGGCGAGGCCGGGGATGTCGGGCAGTTCGTCCTTGAGGCCGGTGGCGATGACGAGGGCGCGGGCCCGTACGGTCCGGCCGCCGGCCAGGGACACGGTGAAGTCCCCGTCGTCCCGTGCCACGTCGACCGCGCGGTCCTGGACCAGTTCGACGCCGTAGCGTGCGATCTCCTCGCGGCCGGTCGCCAGGAACTCCGCCGGGGACATGCCGTCCCGGGTCAGATAGCCCTGCATATGGGCGGCGGGTGCGTTGCGCGGTTCGCCCGCGTCGACGACGAGGGTGTGGCGCCGGGCCCGGCCCAGCACCAGCCCGGCGGAGAGCCCGGCCGCTCCGCCGCCGACGACGACCACTTCGTACGTGTCGCTGTTCTCGTACCTGTCGGTCATGGTTGACCACCTCCACGTCGACAGTCCTGCGAGATCGCGGGATTGACAAACTCGTTTGCCGAAACTGCAATACCTGTATGAGTGACGACACGCACGACGGCGCGAGCGACGGCACGAGCGAGGTCCTTGCCGAGGTCGGCCCGCGGCTGCGGCGGGTCCGTAAGGAGCGGGGCGCGACCCTCGCCGGGCTCTCCGAGGCGACCGGCATCTCGGTGAGCACGCTCTCGCGGCTGGAGTCGGGGCTGCGCAAGCCCAGTCTGGAGCTGCTGCTGCCGATCGCGCGGGCGCACCAGGTGCCGCTGGACGAGCTGGTCGGCGCGCCGGCGCCCGGCGATCCGCGGGTGCGGGCCAAGCCGATCGTGATGGGCGGACGCACCCACTGGCCGCTGACCCGCCAGCCCGGCGGGCTCCAGGCGTTCAAGGTGCTGGAACCGCAGCGGAAGCTGGAGCCGGACCCGCGCACACACGAGGGGTACGAGTGGCTGTACGTCCTGTCCGGGCGGCTGCGGCTGGTGCTCGGTGAGCACGACGTGGTGCTGGGTGCGGGGGAGGCGGCCGAGTTCGACACCCGGGTGCCGCACTGGTTCGGGTCGACGGGGGAGGGGCCGGTCGAGTTCCTGAGCCTGTTCGGGCCGCAGGGGGAGCGGATGCATGTGCGAGCGCGGCCCAAGCGGGCGGGACAGGGATGACGGGCGGGCATGGTGTGCGGGGGTGACCGGCGGGCGTGACGTGGGTGACGGTTCCGTGCGGGCGGTTCCCTGAGGGCAAGCGACCGCTTAGTATGCGTTTCGAACCCCGTCGGGCGAGGCAGTCGCGTGGAGGCACCGCATGCAGGCATGGCAAGTGCACGAGAACGGCGAGCCGAGCGAGGTGATGCGGCTCCAGGACGTGGAGACGCCCACGCCCGGTGACGGCCAGGTGCTGCTGAAGGTGCGTGCCGCGAACATCAACTTCCCCGATGTGCTGATGGCCCGGGGGCAGTACCAGGTGCGCCCGCCGCTTCCCTTCACGCCGGGCGTGGAGATCTGCGGCGAGACCGAGGACGGTCGCCGCGTGATCGCCAACCCCGCGCTGCCGTACGGCGGTTTCGCGGAGTACGCCGTCGCCGATGCCGTCGGTCTGCTGCCCGCGCCGGACTCGCTGGACGACGCCGAGGCCGCCGCGCTGCACATCGGCTACCAGACCGGCTGGTTCGGCCTGCACCGCCGGGCCCACCTGGAGGCGGGCGAGACGCTGCTCGTGCACGCCGCCGCCGGCGGGGTCGGCAGCGCGGCCGTCCAGCTCGGCAAGGCCGCCGGCGCCACCGTCATCGGGGTCGTCGGCGGGGCCGAAAAGGTGGACGTGGCCCGGGAGTTGGGCTGTGACGTCGTCGTCGACCGACGGAGCGAGGACGTCGTCGCCCGGGTCAAGGAGGCCACCGGCGGGCGGGGCGCGGACGTGGTCTACGACCCGGTCGGCGGCGAGGCCTACACGCAGTCGACCAAGGTCGTCGCCTTCGAGGGGCGGATCGTGGTCGTCGGTTTCGCCAGCGGGAACATCCCCAGCCCGGGGCTCAACCACGCGCTCGTGAAGAACTACTCGATCCTCGGCCTGCACTGGGGCCTGTACGCCACCAAGAACCCGAAGCTGATCCTGCGCTGCCACGAGGAGCTCACCGACCTGGCCTCGCGCGGCGCCATCAAGCCGTTGGTGAGCGAGCGGGTGCCGTTGACGGGCGCCGCGGACGCCGTGCAGCGGGTCGGCGACGGCGTCACCACGGGCCGGGTCGTCATCGTCCCGTCACTGGAGGCCGGGTCTCAGGGGAACGGATCTCAGGAGAGCGGGTCTCAGGGGAACGGGTCTCAGGAGAGCGGAGCCGGCGCATGACCGACGCAGCCGAACTGACGCGCCGCACCGCGGAGTTGCTGGCCGCGTATCCGCCGGCCACCACCGACCGGCTCGACTTCCTCAAGGCCCGCTTCGACGCCGGGCTCGCCTGGGTGCACTACCCCGAAGGGCTCGGCGGACTCGGAGTGCCGCGCTCCCTCCAGGCCGTCGTGGACGCCGAGTTGGCGGCCGCCGGCGCCCCCGACAACGACCCCCGGCGCATCGGCATCGGCCTCGGGATGGCCGCGCCGACGATCCTCCAGTACGGCACCGAGGAGCAGAAGCAGCGCTATCTGCGGCCCCTCTGGGTGGGGGAGGAGGTCTGGTGCCAGCTCTTCAGCGAGCCGGGTGCCGGGTCCGACCTGGCGGCGCTGGGTACGCGGGCCGTCCGTGAGGGCGACGACTGGGTCGTCAACGGGCAGAAGGTGTGGACCTCCAGCGCCCATCTCGCCCGTTGGGCCATCCTCATCGCCCGCACCGACCCGGACGTGCCCAAGCATGCGGGCATCACGTACTTCCTCTGCGACATGACCGACCCCGGCGTCGAGGTCCGTCCGCTGCGCCAGATCACCGGCGAGGCGGAGTTCAACGAGGTCTTCCTCACGAACGTCCGCATCCCGGACTCGCGCCGCCTCGGCGAGGTCGGCAACGGCTGGCGGGTCGCGCAGACCACGCTGAACAACGAGCGCGTGGCCATCGGCGGCATGCGGCTGCCCCGCGAGGGCGGCATGATCGGCCCGGTCGCCAAGACCTGGCGCGAACGCCCCGAACTGCGCACCCCCGACCTCCACCAGCGGCTGCTGGGCCTCTGGGTCGAGTCCGAGGTCGCCCGCCTCACCGCCGAACGCCTGCGCCAGCAGCTCGTCGCCGGCCAGCCCGGCTACGAGGGCTCCGGCATGAAGCTCTCCTTCGCCCGCCTCAACCAGGAGATCAGCGGCCTTGAGGTCGAACTCCGGGGCGAGGAGGGCCTGTTGTACGACGACTGGACCATGCGCCGCCCCGAACTGGTGGACTTCGTAGGCCGTGACGCCGGCTACCGCTACCTCCGCTCCAAGGGCAACAGTATCGAGGGCGGGACCAGCGAGGTCCTGCTGAACATCGTCGCCGAACGCGTCCTGGGCCTGCCCGCCGAGCCGCGCACCGACAAGGACGTCGCATGGAAGGACCTGGCCCGATGACCGACCTGCTCTACTCGGAGGAGGAAGAGGCCCTCCGCGCCGCCGTCCGCGACCTGCTCACCGACCACTGCGACGCGGCGAGCGTGATCAAGCGCACCGAGTCGGACACCCCGCACGACCTGTCGCTGTGGAAGTCCCTCGCCGACGGCATGGGCCTGGCCGGTCTCCTGGTGCCCGAGGACAAGGGCGGCCAGGGCGCCACGCACCGCGAAGTCGCCGTCGTCCTTGAGGAGTTGGGGCGCGCCGTGGCCCCCGTGCCCTATCTGACGAGCGCCGTCGTCGCCACCGAGGCCCTGCTCGCCTGCGACGCCGACGACCTCCTCGCCGACCTCGCCTCCGGTCGGCGCATCGGCGCCCTCGCGGTCGCCCTGAACGTCGCTCCGGGCGGCGCCTTCAAGACCGTACGACTCGAAGACGGGCTGCTGTACGGGGAGTTGACCGGGATCGCGGACGCGGCCGTCGCCGATGTGCTGTTGGTGCCGGCGGAGGACGGTGGGCTGTATGCGGTGGAGGCGGCCGAGGCCACAGTCAACGCGCAGGTTTCCCTGGACCTCACCCGGCCGGTCGCGACCGTGTCCTTCGACGGGGCGCGTGGCCGGCTCGTCGGTGATGGTGGGCCCGCCGTGCGGCGTGCGTTGCGGGCCGGGGCCGGGCTGCTCGCGTCCGAGCAACTCGGGCTAGCTGACTGGGCGTTGACCGAGACCGTGCGCTATCTGAAGGAGCGCAAGCAGTTCAACCGGCCGGTCGGTGGCTTCCAGGCGCTCAAGCATCGGCTCGCGCAGCTGTGGCTGGAGGTCGTCAACCTCCGGGCCGCCGCCCGCAATGCCGCCGACGCGCTCGCCACCGGTGAGGACACCGATGTGGCGGTCGCCGTCGCGCAGACCTACGCGGCACGGGTCGCGGTCCACGCGGCCGAGGAGGCCGTGCAGTTGCATGGCGGACTCGGCATGACGTGGGAGCACCCGGTCCACCTCTACCTCAAGCGGGCCAAGGCCGACTCCATCGCATACGGCACAACCGGCGCCCATCGCGCCGAGTTGGCCGAACTCGTCGACCTGCGAGCCCCCTGAGATTCACCCGGTGAAGCCCGCCCCACCTGGGGCGGGCTTTTTCGTGCGGCTGGGCGGAAGGAGTGAACGAGCGACGGCAGTCCGGCCAACTCCTGGCATGTACAGGTTCATCGAGCCTGGTCCCGCCGCATACTCCCTGTGGTTCCGACCCGCCCCACAGGGAGGCAGAACATGGCCCACATCACCCGTCGCAGAGTTCTCACCACCCTCGGCGCCGCCACCGCGGCCGTGCTCGCCCCGCCCGCGGGCAGCGCGTTCGCGAGCGACAACAAGCACCGGCAGCGCCCGTTGTGGAAGGCCCACGCCCACAACGACTACGACCATCCGCGCCCTCTCTTCGACGCCCTCGACCACCGCTTCGGCAGCGTCGAGGCCGACATCTTCCTCGTCGGCGACCAGCTCCTGATCGCGCACGACGCGACCCAACTGGACCCGACGCGCACCCTGGAGTCCCTCTACCTCGACCCGCTGGCCGCCCTGGTCAAGCGCAACCACGGTTCCGTGTACCGGGGTTACCGCCAGCCGCTGCAACTGCTCATCGACATCAAGACCGAGGGCTCCTCGACGTACCTCGAACTCGACCGTCATCTCCAGCGCTACAAGCACCTGTTCACCACGTACGCGCACGGCCGGGTGCACCCCGGCGCGGTCACCAACGTCATCTCCGGCGACCGGGCCGCCCGCATCCCCATGGAGGCGCAGACCGTGCGCCGCGCCTTCTACGACGGTCGCCTCACCGACCTCGGCACCGCGGCGCCCGCCTCCTTCGTCCCGCTGATCAGCGACAACTGGCAGCTCAACTTCACCTGGCTCGGCGCGGGTGCCTTCCCCGAGGCGGAGCAGCAGAAGCTGCGCGACATCATCCGCCAGGCACACCGCCGCGGACAGAAGGTGCGCTTCTGGAACACCCCCGAGGTGGCCGGGCCCGCCCGGGACGCGCTGTGGACCGAACTGCTGGACGCCGGCGTGGACTACTTCAACACCGACGACCTGGCAGGTCTTGAGGCCTTCCTCGACGCTCACCGGTAGGTCGCGGCCGGTCACCCGGTCACCCGGACGCCCGCCGCCGGGCGTCAATCCGGCACCGTGGACATCACACGTCCGGGGGGCGGGTCAGCCGCCCGGACGAACCCTCTGCTACGCCACACTTACGGCCGAACGCCGCGAAACGGGCGTGGCGGAGGAGGTTGACGATGGCCATTTCCATCTCTGTGCTGGTGCTGCTCCTGATCCTGGCGGTGATCTTCCTGCGCAGCGGCGGGCTGAAGGTGTCGCACGCCCTGGTGTGCGCCCTGCTCGGCTTCTTCCTGGCCGGCACGAGCATGGCGCCCACCATCCACAGCGGCCTCACGGCGACCGCCGACATCGTCAGTAGTCTGCGGCCGTGAGGCCCGCCGGGCTCACTTGGTGAAGACCCCGATGCCGGTCGGCACCGGACGCTCCGAACCGTCGGACGGGTGGTTGCGTACGGACACGGCGGTCGCGCCCGGCTCGCGGGCGACCAGGTCCGACGAGCCGCCGCCGTCCAGGCTGAAGGCGTCCACCGAGCCCAACGACCGCATGGTGGCGGCCACTTCGGCGATCGTCAGACCCGTGCGGTAGGCGGGCGCGCCGTCCAGCGCGAACAGCAGCAGCTTCCGTCCGCCGTCCGCGATGCCGACGGCGGTCCGCACGGCCGCGACCGCGTTGTCGAGCCCGGCCAGCGGCTGACCGCCCATCAGCACCGGGTAGCCGCCGAGCGCGAAGCGGTACGGGATCCCGGAGGTCGAGGCCACCAGCCGCGTCTTCACCTTCACCGGCTCGCCCTTGAAGAACTTCCGCAGCTGCTGCGCGCCCGCCTCACGGCCGACCAGCACGGTGGTCCCGGCCGCGATGACGCCCTTGCCCGGGGTGTCCGACGTCGAGACGACCCGGTTGCTGCGGATCGTCACCTCGTAGGTGTCCGTGCTGCACGCGGCGGCGCGGTTGGTGTCGGTGCCGCAGGTGGCGCGCACCCGGGAGGCGCTGCCCCAGTCGGAGGTGTACGCGCCGACGGAGCCCACCGGCAGCGCGTACTGGTTGAGTCCGCCGAGCGGCAGTTGCCCCACCGGTGTGCGGACCGAGCCGGTGAGGCTCAGGCTGTCCAGCCGGGCCCTGCGGTCGACGCCCACGCCGATGACGTCCTGCGTGGTGCGGCCCGGCGGCATCGAGGGACCGAAGCGCTGTCCGTTCGGCACCGCCGCCTTCAGCGTCCGGCCGCTCGCGATCGCCGGGCCCACGGTGGAGAACGTCGCCTCGACACCCGGGTGCTGGGCCTCGGTGATGTTGAAGAAGTCACCGTTGACGGCCGCGACGGCGCCCTTGGCGTTGGCCAGCGTGGACAGCGCGGCCCGGGAGGCGACCGTTCCCGGATACAGCAGGTCGAGCTTCACGCGCGCGTCGCGCAGGTTCACGGTGACCAGGTGGGCGTGCGTCAGCCCCTTGATCCCCTGGATGTCGAACTGCTGGTAGGTCACCCCCGAACCGACGGAAACGGCCCTCGGCACGCCGCTGGCCGGTGCCGCCCCCGCCAGGGCCGCACCGGCCAGCGCGCCGAACGCCGTGAGAAACGCCAGTACCGATCTGTGTGCCGAACGACGTCTTTGACGACGCGTCACAGTGCCCCCTGAAGTCTCGTCAACTGTCCCAGGACTCAGGAGAAGTGCATCAGAAGGTGGTGTCCGGCGGGGTCCCTAGGCGCCGACTACGCGAGAACGAGTGAGAAAACGCAGCCCCTCGGGCGCCTCCAACGAGAAACCGCTGCCGCGACCCGCTACGACGTCGATGATCAGCCGCGTGTGGCTCCACACCTCGTACTGGCTGCGCGACATCCAGAAGGTCACCGGCTCCGGCACCCCCTCGACCGCCAGCTCCGCGAGCAGCACGTCCGAGCCCCCGGTGCGGAACTCGCCCTCCGGGTAGCACATGGGCGCGCTGCCGTCGCAGCAGCCGCCCGACTGGTGGAACATCAGCGGGCCGTGCGTCCCGTGCAGCTTGCGCAGCAGGTCGGCGGCGGCGGGGGTGAGTTCGACGCGCGGAGTGTCCTCGTCCATGCCACCAGGGCAGCACGGGCAAGGTTGCGAGGGGGTTGCACGGCTCCCTCGCACGGCTCCGTTGCACGACTGTCCGCCCCGCGCCCTACTCCGCGCGCAGGGCGGTCGCCGTGCGGATCCGGGCCGCCCAGCCGGCCGGCAGCAGCGAGCCCAGGACGGCGACGGCCGTGCCGGCGAGGGCCAGCAGCACCAGTTCGGGACCGCCGTAGACGGAGGTGACCGAGTCGGGCAGGCGCAGTCCGGCGCTGCGGCCCATCGCCGGCATCACCGCGTCGTGCACCGCCACCCCGAGCGGTACGCCGAGGACGCCTCCGACGACTCCCGGCAGGACGACCGACGTGACGACCATGGTGACGGTCTGACGGGGTGTCATGCCGAGGGCCTTGTGGACGCCGAGGTCCCGGACGCGTTCGTGGGTGTCCAGGACGACCCCGCCCAGGACGCCCAGCGCGGCGACGGAGACCAGCAGTGCGGTCAGGAACGCGGTCAGTGTGTTGAGGACGGTGACCGTGTCGCTGCCGTTCAGGGACTTGGCGCTCGTCGCGCTGACGCCCAGTGGCTTGAGGTCGGCGTTGAGCGCGTCGACGTAGGCATCCGTGTCGGTGCCCGGCTTCAGGTCGATGGAGTAGGTGGTGGGCTTCAGGTCCGGCGCGGCCGACTTGAGGGTGCTGAGCTCGGTGAAGACGCGCATGCCGTCGTCGCCCGTGTCGAAGACCTCGCCGACGATCCGGACCGACACCGGCCTGCCCTCCAGGTTCAGCGTGATCGTGTCCCCGACGTCGGCCCCGGCCGCGGTCAGCACCGTACTCGCGACCACGGCCTCGCCCTTCGCCGCGAGCCAGCGTCCCGAGATCATCCGGAAACCGCCCCAGGAGGCGTCACCGTCGAAGGCGAACAGGGTGACGTTTCCGGACACACCCGACAGCGTCGACTCCGTGCTCGCGGAGCCGTAGGAGCGGCGGGTGCCCGACTGGTCGCGGATCGCCGAGACGACCTTCGCGGGAACGGCGGGCGTGGCCCCCTGGCGTACCCGTCCTTGGGGTTGGGGTCCGCCGCCCGGTCCCTGTGCGCCGATGGTGACCTCGGCCGCGTTGTGGTTCTTCGCCGCGATCACCTCGCCGAGCGAGGACGACAGGCCGGTGGCGAAGGTGACCGCCGCCGCGCCGAACGCGACCGCCGCCACCATCGAGAGGGTGCGCGCGGGACGGGCGAACGGTCGGGCCAGTCCCAGGCCGACGGGTCGCGGCAGCGGGAGCCGCGCGGTGAGCCGGGCCACCCGCCGGCCCCGGCCCGGAGCGGGCGTGCGGCCCACGGACAGCGCGTCGACCGTACGCAGCCGGCCGGCCCGCCAGGCGCTCGCGCAGGCCGTGGCCGCGACCACCGCCAGCACCCCGCCGACCACCAGCACGTCCACCCACACCTCCACCCCGAGCCCGGTCGTGCCGTACGCGTCCTCCGTCTCGGACAGCAGCGGTACGGCGAGCAGATGGCCCGCGACCGTGCCGAGGACCGCGCCGACCGCGGCCGGCAGCACGGCCTGGCCCGCGCAGGCCCGGACGACCTGACCGGGTGTGCAGCCGACGGCCTTGAGGACGCCGATGCGCCGGATGCCGGTGGCCACCGCGCCCGCGACCACGTTGCCGACGATCAGCACCGACATGACCAGGCCGAGCACGCCGAACGCGACCAGGAAGGGCACGAACAGCGAAGTCTCGCGGGTGGCCGCCTTCTTGACGTACAGCCAGGACTGCGTGCCCGTCAGCGACTTCGCGGGCACGGTCGCGGCGATCGCGGCCCGGTCGTGGGTGATCTGGGCGGAGGTGGCCGCGTGGGTGAAGCGGTAGAGCATCTGGTAGCCGTCGGGCTCGCCGGACGCGGTGAGGTCGGCGATCCGGGACGGCAGCACCCAGCCGTCGGCGGTGCGGCTCACTGAGCGGGCCAGGCCGACCACCGTCAGCGTCGGGCTGCCGGGCTGGTCGGGGAAGGTCACCTGCCGGCCCACACGTATGGAGGGGCCGGAGTCCGCCGACAGGACGATCTCGCCGGGCTTCTCCACCCAGCGCCCTTCGGTCACGTCCACCTTGTCGACGGCGCCGCCGGCGGTCGAGCGGCCGACGAGCGAAAGGGGCACGGTGGCCTGCGAGTTGACGCCCAGGCCCACCGAGGCGGTGGGGAAGGGTCCGGCGGAGGCCTCGACCCCGTCGGCCCGTGCCGACGCCCTCACCTGTGCCTCGGTGACCTTGTCCGCGTCGAACCCCACGGTCAGCTGCGCCCCGTGCTGACGGTCGAAGGCCTTCTGGAACGGCGCCTCCGACGCCACCAGCAGCGACCCGCCCAGCACGGACGCCGTCACCGCGAGCAGTGTCGCGAGGCCGATCACCAGACTCTGCACCCGACGCCGGGCCATGCCCACGCGGACGACCCGGACCAGCGCGGTCATCGGACCGGCTCCGTGGTCGCGTCGATGTCCGTCCCGGTCGCGGTGTCGGAGGTGATCCGGCCGTCGACCAGGTGGACCGTGCGGCGGGTGCAGGAGCGGGCCAGCGCCAGGTCGTGGGTGACCACGACCACCGTCTGGCCCTCCTCGTTGAGCTCCCGCAGCAGCCGGCACACGTCCTCGCCGGACGCCGAGTCGAGCGCGCCGGTCGGTTCGTCGGCCAGCAGCAGCGGCGGACGGTTCATCAAGGCCCGGGCCACGGCGACCCGTTGGCGCTCACCACCGGACAGCCGGCCGGGGTAGGTCTGCGCGTGCCGGGCGATGCCGAGTGACTCCAGCAGATCGTCCGCGCGGCGCTGCGCCTCGCGCCGGCCGAGGCCCGCCAGGCGGGCGGGCAGCAGCACGTTGTCGACGACGGTCAGGTCGTCCAGCAGGTTGAAGAACTGGAACACCATGCCGACCTTGGTCCGCCGATAGCGCGCGGCGGCCGCCTCGCCGAGCCGGTCCACGCGGACGCCGTCCACCGTGACCGTTCCCTCGTCCGGCCGGTCCAGACCCGCGACCAGGTTGAGCAGCGTCGACTTGCCGCTGCCGGACGGTCCCAGGATCGCGACCGCCTCCCCGGCCCGTACGGTCAGCGACGCCTCCCGCAGCGCCGGTGGCCCGGCGTCGTAGCGGCGGCCGACCTCGTGCAGTTCGATCACGGGTGTGCTCATGGCCCACTCCCTCGGTCCTCGCCGCGACGGCGAGGAACTCCTCGTATCGGATGCGACGACGCTAGGAACGGAGGCGGTGCGGGCACGACGGCCGCCGGGGGTAATCGCCGTACCGCGTGCGGACCATGGCGTGCGGGGTCATCCCTGAGATGTACGCGCCGGATGTACGCGGGCAGGCCTGCGGAGGGATTCCCGAGGTGCCGCGGGCCCGGGAGACTGGACGGGTGACGGTGTGGGAGCGGGTGGGACACGGCGCGCCGGGCCGACTGCGCGTCGGCGCCGGGGCGTTGCTGCGGCCGACCGGTCCACTGCCCGTGCCGAGCCGGCGCGACCGGCTCGCCGACGGGGCGCTGGCGCTGGTCCTGGCCGTGCTCTCGGTCCAGTTCACGATGGACGACGGGTACCAACAGGCGCACGGGCACAGCATGGTGGGCCTGCTCGACCTGGTCTTCGTGGCCTCGGGGGCGCTCGCCCTGCGGCGCCGCTATCCGCTGACCGTGCTGTGGATCGTCATGACGGCGACCGCGCTCACCCCGGACAGCCTCGCCCGGATCACCTTCTACCAGTGCGTCATCGCCGCCTATTCGGCGGCGGCCTACAGCCCCTACCGGGTGGGCACGCTGGTGAGTCTGGTGGGTGCGGTCGCGCTGATCGGCCTGCCCACGGGCGGCGGCGACCGGCCCTACCCCTACGCGTATCCGCTCCCGTACCCCGTCCCGCCCGACCTCGCGACCACACAGCCCACCGTGCCCACCGAGTACGTGCCGTTGCTGCTGTCCGTGCCGCTCGTCATCGCCGCCGTCGGACTGCGCACCTGGCGGCGCCGGGCCGCCGAGACCCGGAGTCGGCTGACCGCCGTGGAGCACGAGCAGGCCGAGGCGCTGCGCCGGGCCGTCGAGCTCGAACGCGCCCGGATCGCAAGGGAGTTGCACGATGTCGTCACGCACAACGTGAGCGTGATGGTCATCCAGGCCGGCGCCGCCCGCACGATCATGGAGAGTTCGCCCGAGGAGGCGCGCGAGGCGCTGCTCGCGGTCGAGACGGGCGGCCGGGCGGCGATGGGAGAGCTGCGGCAGGTCATGGGACTGCTCACGCCGGACACCGATGACCTCGATCAGCGGTGTCTGGGGCCGCAGCCCGGGCTGGCCCAACTGGAGTCCCTCGTCGGGCGGATGCGCGCCGCCGGACTGCCGGTCGAGCTGACCGTGACCGGAACGGCACCCCAATCCCTGTCACCGGGCGTCGAGTTGGCCGCCTACCGCGTGGTGCAGGAGGCCCTGACCAACACCGTCAAGCACGCGACCGGCGCCGAGGCGAGCGTACGGATCGCGTACGGCGACGAGGAACTGGACGTGGAGATCAGCGACACCGGCGGCCCGCCCGCCCCCGCCGCGGCCACCGGCAACGGACGCGGACTGATCGGCCTGCGTGAACGCCTCGCCGTCCACGGCGGCACCCTGCGCACCGGCCCACGCCCCCTAGGCGGTTACCGCGTGCACGCCCTCATCCCCCTGCGGCACCGGTGAAGTCGGAGCGACCGGGGGACGGCGGCACTCTTGAGACTGGAGCATTCATGAACCCGCCCCTCCGGGTCGTCGTCGCCGACGACCAGGCCCTGGTACGCACCGGCTTCCGGCTGATCCTCGGCGCCCACGGCATCGACGTGGTCGCCGAGGCGGCCGACGGGGGCGAGGCCGTGGCGGCGGTCCGCCGCACCCTGCCCGACGTGGTGCTGATGGACATCCGGATGCCCGACATGGACGGCCTGGAAGCCACCAGACGCATCCTGGACGGCGCCACCGATCCACCCCGCGTGGTCATGCTCACCACCTTCGACCTCGACCACTACGTGTACGCGGCGCTGTCCGCAGGAGCCAGCGGCTTCCTCCTCAAGGACGTCACCCCCGAGCAACTCGTCGCCGCCGTCCGCACGGTACGGGCCGGGGACGCGCTGCTCGCCCCCGCCATCACCCGCCGCCTCGTCGAACGCTTCGCCCGCACCAGCACCGCGTCGGCTGCCCTGCACCGCGACCTGGCGGCCCTGACCCCGCGCGAACTCGACGTGCTGAAGCTGCTCGCCGAGGGCCTCAGCAACGCCGAACTCGCCGCCCGCCTCCATCTGTCCGAGGCCACCGTCAAGACCCACGTCTCCCGCGTCCTCACCAAACTCACCCTGCGCGACCGGGCCCAGGCGGTGGTGGTGGCCTACGAGACGGGACTGGTGAGTCCGCGGTCGAGTCTCTAGCGGCGCACTCCGCCCGGCGCCGCGTAGCAACGGATCGACACGACCTGGTCGGCCGCCCAGCGCTGCTCGACGACATCCAGCAGCTCCCAACCCAGCCGCTCGTACAGGGCGGTTGCGGCCGTGTCGGACGCGACGACATCGAGCACCGCGTGCAGCCCGCGCGCCCGCGCCTCCCCGACGGCACGGTCCATCAGGGCCGCACCGATGCCGTGCCCGCGCGCATCGGGGGAGACGAACAACCGGCTGACGACCGCGGTATCGGTGCCGGTGCCGTGCCTCGCGCTCCACAATCCGGGAGCCACGTCTCCCTCACCACTCCGGGACAGCCCGACATGACCGACCACTCTCCCGTCCAGCTCGGCCACCCAGGCCGCGAGCAGCGAGTCCGGAGTCAGCCAACTCGCGGGCCGAGCAGGCCAGTTCACCGGATAGCCGCTGTGTTCGTGCACGGCGGCGAGCACCTCGACGCAGCGGCTGAGGTCGTGATCGGTCCTCGGTCGGATGCCGACGGGACGCTGCGTGCGGAGTGGTTCGGTGGCCATGAGCGTATGGAAACACGCGGAGTCGAGGGCCCGGCGCATGTGCCCGACCCTCGACTCCTGTGTTCCGACCGCCCTGACCACGGCCGGATCCTGTCCTACGGCCTCGCCGTGGCCGTCGGCACGTTGTACCCCTCCACCCGCAGCTTCGGTCGGGTCCCGCCCGGTGCCTCGGCCGGCCAGGACGCGGTGAGGGTGCGGGACTCACCCGGCAGCAGCCACAGGTAGTTGTCGCTGTACAGGGTGGGGAGCACCCGGTCGCCCGACTTCGCGTCGAGGAGCGAGACGCGCACCATCGCCGCGACCGACGAACCGCGGTTGCGGAGGCGGGCGGTGAGGCCGTGGCGGGAGCCCGAGTCGTCCGTGTCGGTGATGTCGACGGACACCCGGGTCCGCGCCGCGGCGTTCAGCGCCCGCATGTCCTGCGGGTTCTTGTAGCGCCAGTACGTGTTCTCGGACAGCAACGCGCCGCGCGCGTCCGTGAGTCGCACCCGGAGGAGGTGGAAGTCCGGCAGGCCGTCCCTGCTCACCGTGAACGCGCTCGTGGTCGCGGAGGACTCGATGTCGACCTTCTTGCGCTGCTCGGCGGCGAGTTGACGTCCCGTCAGGTCGTAGCAGCGCGCGGAAACCGTGGCGCCCTTGATCGCCTTGGGCGTGTGGTTGACCGCGATCACCTTGCCGCTCGCCGAGTCCGCCTGGACGTGGACGGGCTCGCTCGCCTTGCGGGAGCCGTAGTAGGCGCCGTTGACGTCGAAGTCGTAGTCGTAGGTCTGCCACACCGTGCTGTACCAGGCCGGGTGGGACATCCACAGCATCAAGCCGCTGGCGTCCTCCCACAGGTTGGCGTTCCAGGCCTCGAACATGGCGCGGTGGTTCTCGTAGTTGACGAACTGCGCCTTGCGGGCCAAGTCCTCCAGACCGGTCGTGGTGTCCAGGCGGGACTCGATCGCGGCGCGGTAGTTCTGCGGTGCCTGATTCCCGCGGGTGCTCCAGTCGTGGTAGTACCAGGCGCCGCCGATCGGCCACTCGGGCTCGTCGCCGACGAGGTTGCGCAGCGTCTCGGCCGTCGACACCACCGGCATGCCGATCTCGGTGTGGAAGCCGAAGACACCACCGCCGTACGTGGCGGCGGAGGCATAGCGTTCCGGCTCGACCCAGCCGTAGGGGCCGCCGCCGGAGACGATCCCGCCCGCGGAGTTGTTCTGGTAGAGCAGGTCGGGCGCCTCGGCGCGCACCGCCGCCCGCATGCCGTCGTCGACCGCCGCGGGCGGGTTGCCCTCGTTGGCGCCGCACCACACCACGACGCTCGGGTGGATCCGGTACCGGCGCACGGTGTCCTGCGCGGTGTCCAGGAACGCCTTGTGGTCCGGCGGGTCCATCCCCCACGCGTTGGGGAAGTCGTTCCACACCAGAATGCCGTGCTCGTCGCAACTGGCGTAGAACTCCTCGCGGTTGCTGCACGCGACCCAGTTGCGAATCATCGTGAAGTTCATGTCCCGGTGCATCCGCACGGCCGCGTCCATACGGGACTTCGGCATCCGGCGCAGCAGCTCGTCCCAGCCCCAGTTGCCGCCCCGGCAGAAGACCCGGGTGCCGTTCACGCTGATCTTCAACGGCTTGGTGCTGTTGTCGACGGACTTCACGTCGGTCCAGTCGTCGCCGTTGTCGGAGACCTGGATCGTGTACTTCTTGGCGTATGCCGCCTCCCAGGTGATGACCACCCGGTCGAAGGACACGGTCGAGCCGAGGTCGACGCGGATCCACTGGTTGTCCTCGTAGGAGGAGGACCAGCGGGTGCCCGGGTCGCCGTCGGTGGCGTTGCCGGGCCCGTTGCCCGAGTTCTCGTCGGCGGACGAGGTCGCCGTCCTGTGCAGCGCCAGGTCGGTGTCCGGTGACGCGCTGTTCACGACCGACAGGGCCCACATCGAGGAGCCGTAACCCGTCGCTCGCTCACTGCAGAAGATCCTCAGATACCGGGCGCTCTGCGCGTCGATGTCCACGCTCTGGATGCTCGCCGCGCCACCGGCCCGGAACGGCAGCGGTACCGCCGTGTTGTCCACCGAGGCCGCGTCGGTCCAGTTGTCGCCGTCGTCGGAGACCTGGACGGTGTAGGTCTTCGCGTACGCCTGCTCCCAGGTGATGACGACCCGGTCGAAGGAGACCGAGGAGCCGAGGTCGACGCGGATCCACTGGTCGTCCTCGAAGGACGAGGACCAGCGCGTGCCCGCGTCACCGTCGGTCACGTTGTCCGGCTTGTTGCCGGGGTCGTCCACGGAGGAGGACGTGGCCGTCTTGCCGAGGGCGAGGTCGGTGTCCTGGGCCAGGCTGTCCACGACCGACAGGGCCCACATGGACGAGCCCCAACTCGTCGCCCGTGTACGGCACATGATCCGTACGTAACGCGCCTTGCGGCGGGTGAAGTTCACCGTCTGCGCGTAGGAGTCGCCGCCCGTCTGGAACGTCAGCGGCACCTCGTACTCGTAGCCGAACTGACGGATCCCGAAGCGGGTCGTGCGCCGGTCGCTCTCCGCGCCGCCGACGGAGGCGGTGAGGGTGAGGTCGTGCAGGGTGGCCTCGCCGTAGCCGTTGGGCCACCACAACGCCGGGTTGCGCAGCCGGAGTTGGGGGTTGTCGGCGGGGGCGAAGACCACGTCGGTCGTCTCGCCGCCGGCGATCGTGACCGTCTTGGCGAGGCGTACACCCTTGAAGGCCGCGG